>CALHVH010000029.1 GCA_938039225.1 uncultured Gammaproteobacteria bacterium | reverse complement strand
ACCGGCATATTGCTTTAAACACCAAGTCTGTTTAGCTAACAATTCGCTAAGCGCTTGTTTACGTACAGGCATATCAGCATTTATTGAATTTATATTTTCCAAAGCTTCTGGCTCTAAAGCCGAATATACCGTATCGACCACAACACCCGGTAAAGCATACGGCGTTACCACTTTACGAATTAACTTAACCAACTCAGGGTGTGCCAACATTGCTCCACATCTAACATTGGCAAGGCCATAGGCTTTGGATAGGGTACGCATAATAATTAAGTGAGGATTATCAGCCAGTAAACCGGATGCTGATGCTTGTGAACTTAACTCAATATAAGCCTCATCGATAACCACAACGCAGCGATCACGCGTTACAGATAAAAGCTTTAGCAAATCCGCTCGAGACAAAGAATTACCAATATGACTTTGCGGTGTCGCTAAAAATATCAACTTAACATTATTAGTAATATTTTGAGAATAAAATTGTATAAAAGCATCAATGTCATAAGCATAATCTTGATCTTTATTGAGTGGCAGACTTATTACTGATGCGCCTTGAATTTGTGCCGCAATTGCATACATAGAAAAACATGGTGAGACTTGTAAAATAGAGTCTTTACCAGCACGACAAAACACTCTCAGCAAAGAGTCAATAACGTCATCACTCCCACGACCTAACATGATTTGCTCTGGTGCCAATTGGTAAATTCCAGCTAAACGTTTCACTAAAACCTCTGGCCTAATCGCAGGATAACGATAACGTTCTTCTTGAGTAGCTAAGTCTGTAGGCGAAGCAATATTCTCATTTGAATCCATGATGACTGCAGCTGCAGACGTCTCGCCACGTAAATTATCGTATGACTTCAGTTCTCTAATTTCAGCACGCGCTAAATCAAGGATTGCATCAATAATCATGCTTCTTCCCTTTCGATATTTTGTAAACGAACTTCCACAGCACGCTTATGCGCATCTAAACCTTCTGCATCAGCCAAAACCATGGCACAGGGTCCTATATTTTGAATACCTTGTGCTGACACTTTTTGAAAAGTAATTTTTTGCATAAAGTCACTGGTACTTAAACCATTGTAAGAACGTGCAAAACCGTAAGTAGGCAATACATGATTTGTTCCACTGCAGTAGTCACCCAGTGATTCGGGCGCCCAGGCACCAATGAATACCGAGCCAGAATTTTTAATTTTATCTAACAGTGCATCGGCTTCATCAAATTGCAATATCAAATGCTCAGGAGCATATTCATTAGATAAATCTATCGCTTGTTCAATTGAATTTACCACTACTAAGCGAATATTTTTACGTGACTCTTTTAGTATTTCTTGGCGCGTTAAGGTCTTAAGTGCTTTTTCTAGTTCAATCGAAACCTGCTCCAGTAATTTTTCACTGGTAGCCAATACAATTGCTTGAGAGTCGGGACCGTGTTCAGATTGAGCCAATAAGTCTAGCGCAATAAACTCAGGATTAGCATTACTATCGGCAATCAACATCACCTCGGATGGCCCAGCTGGCATATCAATCGCAGCGCCTTTAGGATCAAAGGCCACTTGTTGTTTTGCTTCTGTCACCCAAGCGTTACCAGGTCCAAATATTTTCTGAGCTCTGGGAACTAACTCAGTACCATATGCCATAGCAGCAATCGCTTGAGCCCCGCCTAAAGCAAATACATACTTCACACCACATTTTATAGCGGCATAAGCAATTCCAGGATTTAGATCATCTACTGACTTTAATGGAGTACACAAAGTAAGATCCTTTACTCCTGCAATATTGGCTGGAGCTCCCGTCATCAATACGGTTGAGATTAGAGGCGCGCTACCGCCCGGTATGTATAGGCCTATCGAGCCATAGCCCTGATAACGTGTTGTACATTCAACTCCAGGAGCGGTTTCTTGTGTGAAATCTCTTGGCTTTGCTTGTGCATGGAATTTTTCAATACGCTCATAAGCCTCATCAATAGCAAGTTTTATGTCATCATCAATTTGTTTAGCAATACTCTTAACTTGTTCTAAATCACAGACAATTGATTCACCTACTAAGCCATCAAATTTTTTGGATAACTCAACTAAAGCTCGATCACCTTCTTGCTGGACTTTACGAATTAATTTTGACACTTGTGAAGATAGATTTTCATTGCTAGCGACTGGACGTACAAGCAATTTAACTTGCTCATCATGACTGAGAGAATTCCATAAACTAATTTTAAAGCTCATCATCTTATCCAAGCATTTTTTCAACAGGAAGTACTAATATTGCACTGGCACCAGCTTCTTTAAGCTCTTCAAGATGTCCCCAGAAAACGCCTTCTTTACACACAGCATGTAATGCCACACGTTCATCATCATGTTCTAAATTCATTAAGGTAGGAGTTTCTACACCTGGAAGAATTGCTGTAATTGCTTCGATTTTATTTTTTGGTGCATGTAACATTACATATTTACTGGCCTGAGCACTTTGGTAGCCACGAATACGTAATAATAAGCGATCAATCAATTCCTGTTGTTCAGCAGTCTTCTCACACTTTGATTGATAGAGACCAGCTTCACTTTTTAGCATGACATCAAGCTCTGCCAAACGATGCGCAACTAAAGTACTACCGGTTGAAACCAAATCAGCAATGGCATCCGCCACGCCTAAACTCGGTGCAATTTCTACCGAACCTTTTAGCTCAACCACATTCGCTGCTACATTATTTTCTTTCAAAAATGCAGTTAGAATATAAGGATAACTGGTTGCTACCGTTTTTCCATTCAGTGATGCTAAAGATTCAAACACACCGCCCTCTGGAGCAGCTATGGATAAACGACAACGCCCAAAACCTAAAGCTTCAAGTAACTCAAACTCAACCGGTTTACCTAAATTTTGAAGTTCGTATCGAACCTCAGCAGCAACATTTTCCCCAACAATACCAAGCTCACACACACCGGCGTTCATGACTTGTGGAATGTCGTCATCACGTAAACGGATTACATCCAATGGAAAATTTTCGCCATACCAGAACAGCTTATCCTTACTTCGGCGAAACTTAATGCCACAGGCTTGTAATAAGTCCAAAGACTCTTCAGCTAAGCGACCTTTACTTTGAATCGCGATTTTTAAACGTTTTGTCATAATTTTTCTACAATTTTGTATTTATTTATTAATTCTTTCTAAAGCCAGTTGATATCCGCCTGCACCTTCGCGCCAATATCTCGCCACTCTTCCGATAGTCGTCACGCTCACACCGGTTCTTTCACTAATTTGACGATATGGCATTTTTTCTTGTAAAAGCTGCAATACCCACCAACGATCAGTAATAGCCTCAAGTTCTGCAGGCGTACATAAGTCATTGAGAAGCTTAAGTATTTCTTCTCTACCCTGCATTGCCAAAAAGGCATCACACATGGTTTTTGTAGCCTTCTTTTGTCGTTTGGCTTCTATATCTGAATGATTTTTCATGTTTTAATAGATTAATGTATTAACGTGTTAGTACATTATGATACCTAAAGAATAAAATTTGTCTACAATTAATAAAAAAGCCTTCTATAAATGAAGGCCTTAGAAATCTCTTTAATTATTTAATAACAGTTACAAAAGGCTATCCACAGGTTCTAGCTTATCTTGAGTCTTAGTCTCAAAATCTTCAGCAGAGTGACGTTCTCGTAATTGCTCAGACAACTCTCCCCAGGCACGATTAACCATACGGCCTTTTTTGACTGCTGGTCTTTGGTCAATTTTCTGCGCCCAAGATAAAACATGTTTATACGACTCTACGTCAAGAAATTCTCCTGCATTGTACAAGCGACCCAAAACCAGTGCCCCGTACCAAGCCCAAATAGCCATATCTGCTATGGAGTACTCATCACCAGCCATATATTCATTGTGAGCCAAATGCTTATCTAAAACATCTAATTGCCGTTTGGTTTCCATACTAAACCGATCAATACAGTACTCAATCTTAAACGGAGCGTAAGCGTAAAAATGTCCAAACCCACCGCCTAAGTATGGAGCGCTGCCCATTTGCCAAAACAACCAAGACAGTGCCTCTGTTCGTTTCCTA
>CALHVH010000028.1 GCA_938039225.1 uncultured Gammaproteobacteria bacterium | reverse complement strand
GCTCTAAGCATCAGTTCTCAACATATAGAAAGTGACAAGGCTTACCAAGTGAGCGTTAATAATCAAGGTGAGTGTATTGGACCAAAACCCTGTGTTCATCAGCAAGGCACTACGATTGAGGTGAGGGATTTATTTTTTAATGTTCCAGCACGTAGAAAATTTTTACGTAAAGAAAGTACAGAGTTTTTACACATAGAACGTATGGTTAAACGTTTGGCCTTAGCTCATTTTTCTGCGTCTTGGACTTTAAAGCATAATGGAAAAACTTTATTAAGTTTACCCCGGGCTGAAAATCAATTAGCTTCAGAAAAACGTTTAGAAAAACTTTTGGGTAAAAATTTTATTGAACATGCTATTTGGATTGAGCATCAGAGTGAAGGCTTATCGCTTTCGGGTTGGATTGCGCTGCCCGCTTTTTCACGCAGTCAGCGAGATTTACAATACAGTTTTGTAAATAGCAGAGCTTTAAACGATAAAGTATTCTCACATGCGGTAAAGCTTGGCTATCGCGATGTATTATTCCATGGTCGTCATCCTGCTTATGTTTTGTACTTGAATATGGCGCCTGATGCTGTGGATGTCAATGCACATCCAGCAAAAAATGAGGTACGTTTTAGAGACTCACGGCGCGTGCATGATTTTTTACGACATTCAATAGAAAATGCTCTTGCTCAAACCACTCCAGGTCAGCAAGAAACACGTTTTATGCCAACCGATGCTTCGGTATTGAGTGGAGAATCGTATTCACAACACGAGCATTCTCATTCTCGTAATACTAATCAATTAAGTATCCAAGATGCCATGAGTTTATACCATGGACATGATGTGCAAAAAATCAGTCCGCATCAATTCCAAGGTAATGCACATGCCAATACCAACTTTCAACCGCCATCAACAGCAACGCAAAGTGCAGGTGTTGAGGTAGGTGTTTTAGGGCATGCTCTCGCACAATTACATGGGATTTATATACTGGCTGAAAATGAAAAAGGCTTGGTTATGGTTGATATGCATGCCGCACATGAAAGGGTGTTGTATGAGCAAATGAAAAAACGTTTTGAATCAGAAAAACTTATATCACAACCCTTGTTGGTGCCAGTAAGCATGAGAATAACCGGCGAAGAAGCTAGACGCTTTGAAGAAAGTCGTGATGATTTGTTAGCAATGGGTATTGAGTTTGATTTAACCGGTCCTGAAAGTTTATTAATACGTGCATTTCCAGCAATGTTGCAAAGAAATTTTGATGCTGAATCCTTGTTAAGAGATTTGATTTCAGAAAGTTCTGAATTTGAAAAATCTGAAAGAATAGAAACCAGTTTTGATCATATTCTAGCTACCATGGCTTGCCATGCATCTGTACGTGCAAATAGACAGTTAACTATTCCAGAGATGAATGCTTTACTGAGGCAAATGGAAAATACCGAGAGAGCCGATCAGTGTAATCATGGGCGACCAACATGGACGGAATTGCCACTGAATACTTTAGATAAAATTTTCCTTCGTGGGCAATAAAGCCAATCTTGTAATGAATAAATTGAAAAAAGTTTTATGCATCATGGGGCCTACGGCCAGTGGAAAAACAGATTTGGCCATAAGCATTGCTCAGAATCATAATGGCGAAATTATTAATGTAGATTCAGCACAAGTCTATCGAGGTATGGATATTGGTACGGCAAAGGCTGATTTGCAAACCCGCTCCCTTGTTCCGCATCATTTGTTTGATATTCGCGAGCCTTATCAAACCTATTCGGTGGCTGACTTTTATCGTGATTCCTTAAAGCTTATCGATGAAATTCATTCTCGTGGAAAACTTCCGGTTTTAGTTGGTGGAACGATGCTTTATTTTAAAGCTCTCTTTGAAGGTTTGGCTGAGCTGCCTCCAGCTGATGAAAAATTTCGAGAATATTTAGATTCAAAGGCTCAAGAAATTGGTTGGCCAGGACTGCACCAAGAGCTTACCCATATAGATGCGGAATCGGCTCTGCGTATAAAGCCTAATGATAAACAGCGTATTCAACGAGCCTTAGAGGTTTATCACCAAAGTAACAAAACTCTTACACAGTTTTATCAGGAACAAAAAACCTCAGCTATTGATTACAGTTTTATTAAATTAGCTCTTGTGCCAAAGAGTCGCGCGCAATTGCATGAAAATATAGAAAAACGTTTGCGATTAATGATTGAAAATGATTTTGTAGCTGAAGTTAAACGTTTAAAGCTTGACCCAAATTTTAAACCTGATTGTGCGGCAATGAGAGCGGTAGGATACCGGCAAGTATTGGAGTATTTATTTGAGCAAGAGTCTTTAGAGGAAGCTATAAATAAGTCGATTTATGCAACCCGGCAATTAGCTAAACGTCAGTTAACTTGGCTTAGAAAAATGACAGATATGGTGAAAATAGACCCTTACTCTAAGGAATTTGATGCACTTATAAAAGATTTTATTAATGTTTATATTTGACATAATGCTTACAGGAATTCAAAGCCTTGTTATACTTTGTGTTGGCCGAGAACAAATTAAATATTTAACTCAAATGGCCCTAATTTGATTATTTAAATCATCTTTATATAAATAGAGAAAGCCCTAAATAATTGATTACAAGAATAAAAACGTCAAAAGTGATAAACACAAAAGAGGTTGTATAAGGAACTCACATCATGTCACGCGCACATAATTTACAAGACCCATTTTTAAACATACTTCGTAAAGATCGTATTCCAGTATCAATCTATTTGATTAATGGAATTAAATTACAAGGACAAGTTGAATCTTTTGATCAGTTTGTAGTTTTACTTCGTAATAATGTAAGTCAAATGGTTTATAAACATGCCATATCTACTGTGGTACCTTCGCGTGCGGTACAATTACCGCGCTTTAATCCTCAAAACCCGGATGAAGAAGAATTAGAAGAGATTTCTGAAGAACCTAGCGAGTAATTGCGATAGTCTAAAATCTTTACAGTAGGGCCTTGGCTATCAAAGTGATGGCCTAAGTTGCTTATTGCTATGATTTGATGCGATTCAGCAGTAATATATCTCATTGTTCTACATAAACCATTCTCTAGATGCACTGTTCTAGAAAGATTATAAACTTTGATTGAATCCTTTATTGATAGACCTGGAATTAGTAATGCAGATGGTGAATCTGTATTGCTTGTTCACGTGGCGCATTCCCAAAAAATAAACGCCGATGAACGTGAAGAGTTTCAATTATTGGCAAAGTCTGCAGGTGGTGCAATCAGTACTGAGCTTGAGGTAAATTTACGTATACCAAATGCAAAGTATTATATTGGTTCTGGCAAGGTTGAAGAAATTGCTACTGAAGTAAAAGCTAATTCAATTGATTTGGTATTAGTCAACGCAATGTTGTCACCAAGCCAAGAACGTAACTTAGAAAAAGTTTTTTCATGTCGTGTTCTTGATAGAGCTGGATTGATTTTAGATATTTTTGCACAACGTGCCAGAAGTTTTGAAGGAAAATTGCAAGTTGAACTTGCTCAGTTAAAACATCTTTCAACTCGACTGGTTCGCGGTTGGACACACTTAGAACGTCAAAAGGGTGGTATCGGTTTACGCGGACCTGGTGAAACTCAGTTAGAAACTGATAGGCGTTTATTGAACCTACGTATTAAGTCGCTGAATAAACGACTTAGTAAAGTCGTTTCGCAACGTGAACTTGGACGAACAACTAGAACCAGAGCAGATGTACCAACGGTTGCCTTAGTGGGTTATACCAATGCGGGTAAATCAACATTGTTTAATGTTTTAACTCAAGCAGAGGTGTATGTCGCTGATCAGCTATTTGCAACCTTGGATCCCACCCTTAGGCGTTTACAACTCTTACCTAATTTTCAAATTGTTTTAGCGGATACGGTTGGCTTTGTTCGTGACTTACCACATGAGTTGGTTGCTGCATTCCGCTCTACTTTACAAGAGACGCGTGATGCTGATGTCCTTATTCATGTGATTGATCAGAGTGACCCTAACCACCTAGATAGAGTTAATCAGGTAAACGCCGTTCTGGCTGAAATAGGTGCTGAGAATGTGCCGCAAATTTTGGTATATAACAAAATTGATAAATCCGACATCAGTCCGGGCTATCAAGCGGGTGATCTCAATCCCGACTATCCGCGGAATCCATTGGTCTGGCTGTCGGCTTTAAATAAAATTGGTCTTGAATATTTGCACCAAGCTCTCTTAGATCAATTTCAAGATCATCACATCGCGGGTACAATTACTGTACAACTTGCTGATGGGAAGCTTCGCTCTGAATTGTACAAACAAGGCGCTGTGGTTAGCGATACCAATGATGAAAATGGCAATTGGTTAGTTGATATTCATATGAATCGTATAGGATTTAAGCAATTCTGCAAAAAGCATCAAACAAACCCTAAGCAATTGAAATTCGTTGAATCCCCCCATATATCTACTCGTATAAATTAGACTTCTATCAAAACTCAAGAATATGAGTAGAGATAAACAATAATTTGCAGATACGGAACTTGTGACACCGTGCAAGGCTCACTACAATGGTGAGCTTAGTTTGTTGCAATAAATTTAAATAAAGAGAATATATTATGTCGTGGCAAGACAATAACGATAAAGATCCATGGAATAAAGGTAATCGTGGCGATAAAAAGCCTGAAGATGACCTTGAGAAAATGGCCAAAGAATTACAAGATAAATTGAAAGGTTTTTTTGGTGGTGGTCAAGGTAAAGGTAAAGGAAGTGGTAACGGAACTGGCTCAGGTCAAAGTTCCAGCGCTGGTTTGCCCCAACTAGGCGGTTTTATTTTTCTAGTATTGATTGGCTGGGCGTTATTCGGAGGAATCTATCAAGTAGATGACACTGAGCGCGGTGTGGTCAAACGTTTTGGAAAACACGTCAGAACCACCAGTCCAGGTTTGCATTGGCATATCCCTAAACCTTTTGAAACCGTCACTAAGGTAAAAGTAACCGATATTCGTAATGCAAGTTTTTCTAAAAAAATGCTGACTAAAGATGAAAATATTGTAGATGTAGAAATCGATATTCAGTATTTAGCAAGTAATCCAGAAAAATTCTTATTTAATGTTCGTGATCCTGAGACAACACTTGTCGAAGTAAGCCGTAGTGCGATTCGAGAAATTGTCGGTAAAAATGATCTTGATTACATCATTACCACCAATCGTGAAAACATTGGCCCAGCAACAGAAGAGCGAATTCAAAAAACTTTGGACAGCTACGATGTCGGTATTGAAATCACAGCGGTCAATATTGTAAATGCAAACTTCCCTGGTGAAGTGAACGATGCTGTTCAAGATGCTATTCGAGCCAGAGAAGATAAAGAAACCTCTATTTTTGAAGCCCAAACTTATGCAAATGATATTGTTCCAAAATCTCGTGGTGAAGCGGGTAAGCGTTTAGAAGATGCCAGTGCATACATGGCGCAAGAAGTTGCCAATGCCGAAGGTGAGGCTTCTCGTTTTGATCAACTTTTAGTAGCGTATGAAAAAGCTCCTGAAGTTACTCGTAAACGCCTCTATCTAGAAACGGTTGAAGAAGTAATGGGAAGGACCGGTAAAGTTCTTATGGATTCGGAAGGCAGTGGGAATTTAATTTATTTGCCAGTTGATCAAATGATAAAAAATAATCAAGGAAGTCAACTAACTCCAAAAAACTCTAAGCAAAGCATTCAAGCCACAAAACCAGCAGTGACTACCCCAGCGCCTAGAGAGCGACCAAGCACCAGAGGAGGTCGATAATGAATAAATTACAAAATTATCTTTTTCCAATTTTCTTATTATTAATGCTCATTGCCCAAAGTTTCTTTATCGTAGATGAAACTGAAAAAGCAGTTAAATTGAAGTTTGGTGAAATCGTGAAATCTGATTTTGAACCTGGCCTTGGTTTTAAAGTTCCTTTTGTGCATTCAGTAAGAAAATTTGACGATAGAATTTTAACCATTAACAATGATGCTGATTTGTTTTTAACGGCTGAGAAAAAGAACTTAGTAGTAGACTTTTTTGTTAAATGGCGAATTCTTGATGCCGCTAAGTTTTATCGTGCTACTCAAGGTAATGAGCGCAATGGCTCTGATAGACTGGAAAACATCATTAAAGATAGCCTAAAGTCTGAGTTTGTAAAACTCACTGTTAAAGAAGCCGTATCAGCCGATCGTACTGAAATTATGCAAGCGATGTTTGGACGAGTTACTGATACCGCTAAAGAACTTGGGGTTGAAGTCATTGACGTCAGGATAGTGCGTTTAGACTTGCCTGACGATGTAATTGGTGATGCTTATGAACGTATGCGTCAAGAACGTAAACGTGTAGCCACAGAATTGCGTTCAGAGGGTGAAGAGCAAGCAAAAATTATTCGTGCTAAAGCAGAGCGAGAGCGTACTGTGATTTTATCCGGCGCTTATAGAGATGCAGAAATCATTCGAGGTGAAGCTGATGCTAAAGCAACCGATATCTACGCTGCTGCGTTTGAGAAAAACTCTGAGTTTTATAACTTTTACCGTAGCTTAGAAGCCTATAGAAACTCTATTGGTAATGGAAATGATATTATGGTCTTAAGTCCTGATAGCGAGTTTTTTGAATACCTTGGTGACTCTAAAGAAGATTAAGTAGCATTTTTAAATGAAGTAAATGACAACGAGCTCTAGTGTAACTACAGCTCGTTGTTTTGTTTAAATAAACAGCAAAGAGAGAGATTATGCAGTGGAGTGATTTATGGACAGCGCTGGGTTTGGTATTAATCATTGAAGGGATATTACCGTTTCTCAGTCCTGAGGCCTTTAAACGTTATGTTGCATCCATGCAAGAACTTCCTGCTTCTTCAATAAGGCGCTTTGGATTAGTGATGATGGTAATAGGGTTGTTAACCTTAATATTTGTGCGTCAATAAACCAAAATAATTTATAAAAAACACTATAATTGCACCCTTGGATTGATCTCCAATTTCTTAATAATTAATTCAGCATACTGAGGCTAAGATGGGCAAGAACGTCATTATTATCGGCACGCAATGGGGCGATGAAGGTAAAGGTAAAATCGTAGATTTACTTACTGATAAAGCAAGTGCAGTTGCACGTTTTCAGGGAGGTCATAATGCTGGTCATACTTTAGTGATTGATGGCAAAAAAACGGTCTTACATTTAATTCCATCAGGTGTCTTACGTGAAGATGTGCACTGTATTATTGGTAATGGTGTGGTCATATCCTTACCAGACTTAATGAAAGAGATAGCGGGGCTTGAGCAAAATGGTATTCCTGCTAAAGAACGTTTAAGCATCAGTGATGCTTGTCCAATTATTCTTCCGTCGCACATAGCCTTAGATCAAGCGAGAGAGCGAGCTAGAGGTGTTAATAAGATTGGTACAACAGGACGTGGTATTGGTCCAGCCTATGAAGATAAAGCAGCAAGACGTGCTTTACGAATTGGTGATTTGTACTCGCGTGAACTTTTTGCAACTAAGTTAGGTCAAGTGTTGGATTTTCATAATTTTGTTTTACAAAACTACTTTAAAACAGACCCTGTTGATTTCCAAAAAACTTTAGATGATTGCATGGATTTTGCTGATCAAATTAAGTCGATGGTTACGGATACTACGGAAATGCTTAATGACTATAGAGTGAAGGGCGATAGCATTCTGTTTGAAGGCGCCCAAGGTGCACTGTTGGATGTGGATCATGGAACTTACCCATTTGTTACTTCATCCAATACAACCGCGGGTGGCGCAGCTACTGGTACAGGTTTAGGGCCGCGTTATTTCGATTACGTGGTGGGTATTGTTAAAGCTTATACAACACGTGTAGGATCTGGGCCGTTCCCAACTGAACTTTTTGATGAAACTGGTAAGCATTTAGCTGAAGTAGGGCATGAGTTTGGTGCAACCACGGGTCGCGCAAGACGTTGTGGTTGGTTTGATGCGGTTGCCTTGAAGCGATCAATTATTAATAACTCAGTCACCGGTCTTTGTGTGACTAAACTAGATGTTCTTGATGGCTTAGACTCCTTATCCATTGCAGTAGGTTATAAAATTGATGGTAAAGAGGTTGCTCATCCACCAACGGGGGCAGAAAGCTTTAGTCAATGTGAACCAGTCTATGAAGATATGCCTGGTTGGAGTGAGTCTACAGTGGGTATTACTGATTACGATAAGCTTCCACAAGCAGCTAAAAATTATCTCAAACGTATTGAAGAATTGGTCGAAACGCCAATTGATATTATTTCAACCGGCCCGGATCGAATTGAAACTATAGTCTTGAAACATCCATTTGGATAGACTTTGCTTTACAAAATTGTAATGTGTCTATGCATGAATAAGGTTTCAGCAGTCTTGAGATGTATTTTAAATTTTTCTTAAGTACCGCATATAAAAAAGCATTACTTTGAAAGAGGTAATGCTTTTTTATATGCATTGATCCGATACATGGCATAATATTTCTTTAAAAGGATTTCATAGAGCATTATGCAAAATAATAATAATAGTAATCAATCAAGATTAGGTAATTTATTTACTTACATTATTTTCTTATGCACGATTTTTACAACGCATACTTTTCTAGCTCAAGAACCAGAGGAAGTCCTAGTAACTGCAACGCGAGGTTCACAAAATAACAGCAATGTTATAAATTCAGTAAGTGTGCTTGACTCCAATGATATAAGTGAGGCTCAGGCGACAATAATTACTGATGCCTTGCAAGGTGAGCCTGGTGTGTTTATTCAACAAACAACACCAGGTCAAGGCACAGCGATTGTCCGTGGTTTAAAGGGTTCTGAGATACTCCATTTAGTTGATGGAATGCGTCTAAATAATGCTTTGTTTCGTAATGCCCCCAATCAATATTTAGCACTGGTTGATCCTTGGATGATAGAGCGTGCGGAAGTCGTACGTGGACCTGTGTCTACTTTGTACGGTAGCGATGCCATGGGTGGTGTTGTACATTTGCTTAGCGGTCGTCCTAATTTCTCAGGGGATACATGGTCCAGTAAAACACGCACGCGCTTGAGTTATGACTCTTCTAATCTTGGTAATTCTCTGCATACAAGTGCTTCCATTGGAAACCAAAACTTTTCAACTGGACTGAATTTATCTTATTCAGATCAAGGAGATGTGCGTGCAGCGAATCGTAGTGTGCAAGCGCCTACAGCGTTTCGTTCTAAAGCGGCTTCAATGTTTGTAACTTATGAAGATGATTCGCAAGGTGTATGGGATGTATCTCTGCAGTATCTTACACAACCAGATACCCCACGTTTTGATGAGTTGGTTCCAGGATTTGGCCAATTACAGGCTTCTTCAGAAGAGTTTTCTTTCAGACCAAATTCTCGTTTATTTCTACACGCTGTACATCGTTCTTCAGGCTATTCGGCATGGGTAGACGACTTGGAAATACATCTAGGGATGCAGAAAATGCGTGATGGGCGACGTACGCAAGATACAGGTAGCCCTAATATACGAATTGAAGATAATAGAAGTAATCTTCTAGGTTTGACACTTCAAGCGACTACTCAAGCAATGGGCGCGCATACCTTTGATTACGGTATTGATATTTATAATGATGAAGTCTCCAGTTCGCGCCAAGAACTTTCAATAATTTCAAATCTTACTGAAGCTATTTCATCTAGATTTCCTGATGGTTCAAGTTTGAATACCTATGATATTTATCTGCATGATAACTTTGATTACAGTGATCGAACACAGATTGCGGCAGGTGTCAGGCTTAGTGCAGCGGAAGTAGAATTGACAGCAACAGAGAATTCCCCTGCGATAAAACTTAGTAATAAAGATGTCTCGGGAAGTATTGGACTGGTTTATTCTTTTAATGATAGATATAAAGGAACAGCTAACCTTGCGCGAGGATTTAGAGCGCCAAATATTTTTGATTTAGGAACTTTAGGTGCAAGACCGGGTAACCGGTTTAATATTGCTAACCCGAATTTAGGTCCTGAAACAGTAATAACGGC
>CALHVH010000027.1 GCA_938039225.1 uncultured Gammaproteobacteria bacterium | reverse complement strand
AAGGTTGTGGCATCGGTTCGATTTTTGTCATTTTTGGCTTTAAACCTTGCGATGTGTAAATCAATTTGAATTCCTTCAGGTTCAGCGTAATTTTCAGGAACTGATAAAGTTGCACACTCCGCTTTATATTTGTATTTATTCGTAATGTCAGAGACTTTGCAGTTAGTAAATTGTATTTCGCCGATAAGACTATCCGCATGCGTACTTTTACCAAATAGGGTAGAACCTATTAGACAAAGTAAAAAGACTATTATTTTAACGAGTATATTCTTCATATTTATTTCCGTTTTATTAACCTTATTTAAAATGATGTTTAATTACTGTTAGTAGATAGACTAACCAAAGAAACATAAAGAAAAAGGCCACATGTATTTCTGGTATTAATCCAATTTCACTTATGTATTGAAGTGGTAGGTAAAACAAGGAGCTATAGAGAGCAACCATGCAAGCATGAGCATTAATTTGCTTTTCATATTCATCAAGACTTTTCAGCCATTTAATTAAAAAGTATGCGGTGATTATTGTGGCTGTAAGAATATATACAGCCATTATTACTTTAGATTTTAAAGTTTCAAATTCAAAGAAGGTGCTTGAGAAAGCAAAACTAATCATCATGGTGGCAATAAATATATTGACCAAAATTGATTGGCTTTGTCTTTTCTTTGATTTTTGTTCAGCAGGTGTAGTCATCATTAATCCTTATAAAAATTTTTTGCCGTAATAGTAAATAACAAAAACGGTACTCATTACAAAGAGGAGAACAATGGCGTCGAGAGGTGGAAAAACACCAAGCTCATTCAAAATGAACCAAGGAAACGCGAGAAAACCAGTATGAAAAGCTATATTGCCTGCTTCATTGAAACTGGTTTGTTCAAATTCATCCATGGAGCGGTACCAAACAACGGTTAGCACATACAAACACAATGTCAGCAGGCTGGTTCCAATGATTAAAGTATTAGTTGAAAGATGAATTGTTCCGTTTTTATGAAGAACCATTGCACAACCAGTTAAAAAGCCTATTCCTAAAGAAGCAATGTAAATCAGTGCTGATTTCTTAAAGCGTTTATGGTTGTTTTGTTTTGCTAGTTCGCTAGTCGATGAGTTATTCATCATGATTCTCCAGAAATATGTTTTCTATGGTGCTATCAAAAATTTTGGCTAATTTAAAAGCCAAGACAAGAGACGGATCATGTTTGCCGGTTTCAATGGCATTAATGGCTTGTCTGGATACATCCAGACGACCAGCAAGCTCGGCTTGACTCCAGTTTCGTTCGGCTCTGAGGACTTTTAGGCGATTGTTCATGCGACACAATGTAAGGTATACCTTACATTGTGTCAAGTATAAATTACAATATGACACGCTAACCTGTCAGATGTGGTAGCGACAAGATCAGAAATCCATCAGTAAGTGTTTGATTTAGATTAAAATACACGGCTAATTTTCAATCGGACTACTCTCCAAATAAAATCATGCTTTATCCTGAACAATTTGAAGTCATCGTAGTGGGTGGCGGCCACGCTGGTACTGAAGCTGCATTGGCCTCAGCACGCATGGGCGTTAATACGCTTTTACTCACTCATAATATTGAAACCATCGGCCAAATGAGTTGTAACCCAGCTATTGGCGGAATTGGTAAAGGGCATTTAGTTAAAGAAATTGATGCCATGGGTGGAGTCATGGCCAAGGCAGCTGATGCCGCCGGAATTCACATTCGACGCTTGAATGCCAGTAAGGGTCCTGCAGTCAGAGCAACTCGAGCTCAAGCTGATAGAGAGTTGTATAAAGCGTATATTCGTAAAACCGTTGAGAATCAAGAAAATTTAACCTTGTTTCAACAAGCTGCTGATGACTTAATCACCGAGACTAATGAATCCGGTAAGCTCGTGGTTAAAGGTGTTGTGACTCAAATGGGTCTTAAGTTTCATGCGGCTAAGGTTGTCTTAACGGTTGGCACGTTCTTAGGTGGAAAAATTCATATCGGGGAATCAAATTTTCAAGGTGGGCGCGCAGGTGATCCTCCTTCTAATGCCTTATCAAAACGTTTACGCGCGTTACCGTTTAGAGTCGAGCGTTTAAAAACAGGTACACCACCACGTATTGATGGGCGCAGTATTGATTACTCACAATTAGAAGCGCAAGCAGGTGATGACCCGCGTCCTGTATTTTCATTTATGGGCAGTGATGAAGATCATCCTGAACAGATTCATTGTCACATTGCTCGTACCACAGCTGAAACGCATGACATTATTCGTGAAGGCATGAGCAGATCACCTTTATTTACCGGTGCCATTGAAGGGATAGGTCCACGTTACTGTCCCTCAATTGAAGATAAGGTCGTTCGTTTTGCGGATAAAGATTCGCATCAAATTTTTATTGAACCAGAAGGATTAAATACTCATGAAATTTATCCTAATGGCATTTCTACCAGTCTGCCTTTTGATGTGCAGTTTGAATTAGTGCGTTCTATGCCAGGCTTTGAAAATGCTCATTTACTAAGACCTGGTTATGCAATTGAATATGATTTTTTTGATCCACGAGATCTGAGTCATAGTTTAGAAACCCGTTTTGTTGAGGGGTTATATTTTGCCGGTCAGATTAATGGCACCACTGGTTATGAAGAGGCGGGTGCACAAGGTTTGCTTGCTGGTTTAAATGCTGCGTTACAGGTACAAGCTAAAGAGGCGTGGCATCCACAGCGTAATGAGGCTTATATAGGTGTATTGGTAGATGACTTGGTGACTCAAGGTACACTTGAACCCTATCGCATGTTCACCAGCCGTGCTGAATATCGTTTACTTTTACGTGAAGATAATGCGGATGCTCGTTTAACTCCCATAGCCCGTGATTTAGGCTTGGTAGGTGATGAACGTTGGAATGCGTTTGAGAAGAAACGATTATCAATTGAAGTTGAAACACACCGTTTGTCAAAAACTTTAGTGCGTCCTAGTGATATATCGGCCGAAGATTCCAAAGCCATTTTCGGTAAAGTGCTTTCCTCAGAATTTAAAGCCATCGAATTGCTTAAACGACCAGAAGTTGACTATCAAACACTGATCAACTTGAGTGTAGTTGGGCCTGGTGAGAATGTTACACCCGCAGTATCTGAACAAGTTGAAATTGCAACTAAGTATGCAGGCTATATAAAACGACAATTGGATGAAATTGCCAAAACAGCACGTCATGCTAATAAAAAACTCCCGGAATCTTTAGACTATAATCTGGTCCAAGGTTTATCCAATGAAGTAAAACAAAAGTTAATGGATATACGCCCAGAAACCATTGGTCAAGCAGGACGTATTTCAGGTGTAACTCCTGCGGCTGTTTCATTATTATTGGTTCATATGAAAAAAGCGGATAAGAAATCTGCCATTAGCAAAAAAATAGCGTAAAAATATTACCGAATCCCTTGGCACAATTTCTTGCGTTCGAGGGTCTCGGAACATTAAAGTAACTAAATCAAAGACCCTTGATAGTAATGTTATTACTTCGAGGGATTCGACTATTAGAAACCGAGGTCCCAACTGTGTTAAAAAAACCATTTAAAGCATTATTTATCACCGTACTTGCGAGCGCACTGTTTGCATGTGGTGGCGACACTAAGTCTTCAGAAAGTACTGAAGCTAAAACGAGTGAAACGTCAGTCACAGTAGCAAAAAAAGTAGGTCGCGAATATCATATGGAATTACTTCCTGGACAAGAGCTGGCTGATGAACAGGTTTTTCATAAAGGTAATGGTGCAGAAGTACAAACTTTAGATCCACACAAAGCAGAAGGTGTTCCATCATCGAATGTGCTTAGAGATTTATATGAAGGCTTAACCAGCGAAGCCCCAACAGGGGAAGTCATTCCTGGTGCAGCTGAGTCGTGGAAGATTAGTGATGATGGTAAGGTTTATACATTTACACTTCGTGAAAACGCTAAGTGGTCAAATGGAGATCCGGTGACAGCGAGTGATTTTGAGTATGGTTTAAAGCGTAGTGTTGATCCAGCATCTTTGTCAAAGTATGCATATATTCTTGCTCCAATAAAAAATGCGGAAGCCATTAGTGCCGCTGAAGCACAGCCAGACACATTAGGCGTTAAAGCTTTAGATGCAACAACCTTAGAAATTACGCTCAAAGCACCAACACCCTATTTTCTAGGTCTACTCAATCACAATAGTACCTTGCCAGTTCACAAGGCTTCAGTAGAGCAACACGGCGATCAGTTTTCGCGTCCTGGAAAGATGATTTCAAATGGAGCATATTATTTAACGGAATGGGTTCCGCAATCGCAAATGAAGCTTGAACGGAATGTTCATTACTGGGATAACAAGAATACAACGATTGACACGGTTTTTTATTATCCAATTGAGGATCAATCAACCGGCTTAAAACGTTTCCGTGCTAATGAGTTAGATTTCACATATGAGCTGCCATATAAACAGTTAACCTGGATAAAAGAAAACATCGGAGATGAGCTTGTTATTGCTCCCTATCTTGGAGTGTATTACTTTGGCTTCAATTTAACTAAGCCACCTTTTAAAGACAATCTCAATTTAAGAAAAGCCTTAAGTCTTGCAATTGACCGTGATGTCATTACTCAAAAAGTGACTGGTGCGGGTGAAATATCGGCTTATAACTTTGTGCCTCCTGTAAATAACTATACGGGGCAAAAACCCGACTGGGCTAGTTGGACACAAGCAGAGCGTTTGGCAGAAGCAAAGCGCTTATATACGGAAGCAGGATACTCAAAGGATAATCC
>CALHVH010000026.1 GCA_938039225.1 uncultured Gammaproteobacteria bacterium | reverse complement strand
CTTCATTGCTGGTAAAAACTGACGCCAAAAATTTGCATTCACATGTTTTGCGGTATCAATTCTAAAACCATCTACACGATACTCAGTAATCCAATCTTTAAAAATATCAATAAAACCCCGGACAACCCTTGGGTGTTCCGTCATCAAATCATCTAAACCGGAAAAATCACCATACAATGAACTTTCACCCCACCAATCCGAATCTCCTCGATTGTGATAATAAATTGGGTCATTCAACCATTGCGGAGTTTTACTGTTCTCTTCACCGTTTGGGACATAAGGCGTGTAGGCATAATTTGGATTGATTAGTTTCTTAAAGTTCTCATCCGTTTGTTGAGCATCCGCATCGCCCATAAAACCTAAATTAATGGCCTCTGCATTTACATCGCCAAGCGTACTGTATGGATAATCAGCTTTATTAATATAGGGACAATCCCAAATCCAATCAGCTTTTGGTTTATTTGGGTCATGACATTCTTTTAGCTTAATCACATCAGCTGTGTGATTAGTAATAATATCTAAGTAGACTTTTATATTACGGGCATGAGCAGCCGCTACAAAGGCTTTTAAATCGGCTTTGGTACCTAAGTGTGGATCTACATCCGTAAAATCAGTAATCCAATACCCATGATAGCCTGAGCTTTCAGAACCTGGTCCACCTTGTACTGGCTTATTCTTATATATTGGACCTAACCAAATTGCACTCGCGCCTAAACCTTGAATGTAATCCAACCTTGATGTTAGTCCTTTTAAATCTCCCCCATGATAAAAACCCCGATGCGTGGGATCAAAGCCATGCTGGTACTTATCTCCAACAAAACCGCCTGTATCATTGTTTTTATCACCATTCTCAAAACGATCAGGTAACATAAAGTACACTACATCTTCTTCAGGTGGGCGACTGAGATAGTTGGTGAATTCAAAATCATCCTGCTTGCTTGCTACTGCCTGAAGACCATTTATTGCTGGTTTTACTTGCATTTCTGATGCTTTATTCACATTTGGTGTTGCACAAGCGCAAAAATTAATAACAGCAATCAGAGCCATGCATCTTGCATACGTATTCACATTAGACAGACTCCAAGACTTTTTAAAACTGGCTTTGGACGATAGACATAACTTAGGCATCGGCACGCTCTCCTTTTAAAAAAAAATTTTCACTAAAATCAAGCATTACAGCATTATTTAGCTATTTTTACGCACTTTGATTGTGCGAGCTTGAATTTAGTATAACGACAAATACAAACTTTTTGCAGTTCAAAAATACAACAAAAGCGTATTTTGCTTATTTGCAAAAAAGTGTCGCATACCTACAATAAGTTTTGAGTTAGTTCGCAAAATTTTTAATCAAATATTGTTTTGTAGCTTAAAAAACACAAAAACAAATAATATTCATGCTCGGGAGGGTTTCAAAAATAATGTCAAAATATAAATTTGATAACAAAGTACTACTAGGAGCAACAGTATTGTCTTTTTCGGTTGCCGCTGCGTTTCCAACGTACGCTCAAGACAACTCTGTAGATAGTGCTGAGCTTGTAGAAGAAGTAGTTGTATCTGGTATTCGTTCTTCAATTCGTAACTCTCTTGATTTAAAGAAAGAAGAAACATCGATTATTGAAGCTATTTCTGCTGAAGACATCGGTAAATTACCCGATGTATCCATTGCTGATTCCTTAGCCCGTCTTCCTGGCGTAACGGCACAACGTGTTCGTGGTCGAGCACAACAGATTTCTATCCGTGGTTTAGGTCCTGACTTTTCAATCGCTTTACTAAATGGTCGCGAAGTGGTTTCTGCAGGTAATAACCGTGGTATTGAGTTTGATCAGTTTCCTTCAGAGTTAGTTGCAACTGGTGTTGTATACAAAACACCTGATGCTAAATTAGCAGCTACCGGTATTGCTGGTGCGGTTGATCTTCGAACCGTTCGTCCACTGGATTATAAAGAACGTAAGATCAATGCTTCTGCTAAGTTCTTAAGAAATAGCAATGGTTCTTTAAACCCTGATTTTGATGACACCGGTAATCGCTTATTTGCTTCTTATATTGATCAAAATGCAGCTGGTTCTATTGGTTGGTCACTGGGTGTAACTTCGCAATCAAACCCTACTCAATTTACTTCTCGCGAACTAAAAACTAATCAAGGTCAAGTATCTATTGATCCAGCTACCGGTTTAGTTTATCCGTCAGATAATCCTCGTACTGGTGTAGTTTCGCGTGAGTTTGAACGTACGTCTGTAGCAGGAACTTTACAGTTCGAGCCATCAGATCGTTTAGAAACAACAATCGACCTATTGTTTACAGATACAGAAGATTCTGGAATTTTTCGCGGCTTAGAAACCCCAATTGCTTCTTGGAGTGGTGCTCAGTTTGAGGGCACAACTGGCAGCAGTGGTTTTGCAGACTCTGCTACTTTCAGTGCCGTTGTACCTATTTTACGTACTGATACAGAAGGCAACACGGCAGAGATTTTTGCCGCCGGTGTCAATACAGTTTACTCGGTGAATGATAGATTAACGCTTACAGCTGACTTAAGCACCTCTACACTTGATCGCGAAGATGTGGATTATGAATCTTATGCTGGTACTGGTGGTGCACGCTCAGGCGCACAAGACACACTGACTTTTAATACCCCTGCTAACGGTCAATACAGTATTGATAGCTTAATTGATTACACCGACCCAAATAATGTTTACCTAACGGATCCAGGCGGTTGGGGGCAAGTAGGGTTCATTAAGCAACCACAAATTGAAGACGAACTAAATCAACTGCGCTTAGAAGCTGACTATGCAATGGATAATTCATTTATCAGTGGGTTCACTGGTGGCGTAATTATCACTGATCGTGAAAAGTCATTTAATTCAAACGAAAACTTTCTACGTGCGGGCACAGGTTTTGTTGCAACTGATGCTAGCAACC
Source organism: uncultured Gammaproteobacteria bacterium (assembly GCA_938039225.1). Lineage (GTDB taxonomy): Bacteria > Pseudomonadota > Gammaproteobacteria > Steroidobacterales > JABDMI01 > JABDMI01. Next base: position 7,842 of record CALHVH010000026.1, on the reverse strand, counting down.
CTAGCACTGGTCGTCTCGCAATTCCAAGTGTCGTTGGTTCTACTGACTCGGGTAATATTGGCTTAGACATTGTTGCTTACAACCCTGCTACATTGTTAACAGACGGCACGTATATTCTTGACCCAGCTAATGACGTTGCATGGACAGTTGAAGAGGAAATTAATACACTTTATGGTCAAGTTAATTTTGACTCTGTACTTAATACTATTCCTGTACGAGGAAACTTAGGTTTCCAATATGTAGATGTGAATCAATCTTCTACTGGAACATTAGCAGGTTCAGGTCAACAAACTGTTGAAGATGATTACACGCATTTTCTACCAAGCTTGAACTTAAGTTTTGAGATGGCGGAAAATACATTTATTCGTGCTGCAGCAGCAAAAACTGTTACACGTCCACGACTTGATCAGTTAGCAGCAAACCAATCTATAAATCTTAATACTACAATTTGTCCTGATGCGAACCCAGCTGATGGAGTTCCTGATGCCGTGTTGCCAAGCAATAACCCAAATGCAACCTGCTTTAATCTAGGTGGTGGCAACCCATTCTTAAGACCTTATGAATCAACTTCGGTAGATTTAGCATTTGAAAAATACTTCGGTGACGCTAGTGCTCTATCAATTGCCGTATTCAGTAAAGATCTATCGAATTGGGTTAATGACCGCTCTACTTTAGTTGATGCCAGCCAGCAAATTATTGCCAGTGGCAATGGTGATTTTTTAGCAGCTAACCCTGGTGTTGCAACAACCAATTTAGGTGGCCCTGTAAACTTTGATGATGGAGAAATTCAAGGCTTTGAAGCAACCTTACGAGTTGATTTAGATGACATCGCTCCAGGTAAACTCAGCGGCTTTGGATTTAACGCAAGTTATACACATGCGGCTAATGAGCTGACAACTGAAGATGGTGATGATATCTCAATCCCTGGATACTCTGAGGACGTTTGGTCTTCTGATTTGTACTATGAAAACTATGGCTGGAGAGCACGCATTAGTGCCCGTCATCGTTCTGATTTCTTATCTGAGATTCAAGAGTTTGATGGTTCTTTAAATGGGCAACAAGCTTTAGACGAAACCATAGTTGATGCTCAAATTGGATACGAATGGGATGCTGGAACACTCGAAGGTTTCTCAATCAACTTTGAAGCATATAACTTAACGGATGAGCCATTTGCCACTGAAAATGAAATTTTCAATGGCGCTGGTGGTTCTGAAGGTACTTTCATTAGTCGCTATGAAAAGTACGGAACGACTTACAATATTACTATTGCTAAGAAATTCTAGGTAGTCCCCCTCACTACTTAGTTTAAAGACCCGCTTTCATGCGGGTCTTTTTTTATCTTTTTAAAATGAAAATAAAATGGAATTAAGGCCTTCTAAAAATAAAAATTCACTTAAAATAGATTAAACAAAACGTATAAACAATTATGCATGCAAATCACATTAAGAATATAGTTATTGTTGGCGGTGGTACAGCAGGCTGGATTGCAGCTGCAGCTTTATCTAAATATTTAACTCAACGCGTTTCTATTCACTTAATAGAATCGGATTCAATTGCTACGGTTGGCGTAGGCGAAGCAACCATTCCACAAATACGTCGACTCAATGCCATTCTAGGCTTAGATGAACATCAAATGCTTCGTGAAACTAATGGATCTATCAAGCTTGGTATTGAATTTAATAACTGGGGAAAAATTGGTGATTCCTACTTACATACTTTTGGCGATGCTGGCATAAATTTACGTAATACGCTTTTTCATCAATATTGGTTACGTAGTAGAGTTGAAGGCGACAAATCCAGCCTCTGGGACTACTCCTTACATCATAAAGCCGCTTACTCAAATAAATTTGCACCTATGGAGAAAGTTGGTAATACCTCAATGACAGGTCTTGCCTATGCTTTTCATTTTGATGCCTCACTGTATGCAAAATTTTTACGCCAATTAGCCGAAGCAAGTGGTGTTGTTCGTACCGAAGGAAAAGTAGTTGATGTTTCGCTCCAGTCAGAAACTGGCCATATTCAATCCGTACAACTAGAAAACGGACAAAGCATTGACGGCGATTTATTTATTGATTGTTCTGGCTTTAGAGCCCTGCTAATAAGTGGCGCCTTAGACGTTGATTATGAAAACTGGTCACATTGGTTACCGTGTAATCGCGCTGTTGCTGTTGGCTGTGAAAAATCACAAACATTATTACCCTACACCAAAGCTACTGCTCATGATGCCGGATGGCAATGGCGAATTCCTTTACAGCATCGCACCGGTAATGGGCATGTGTTTTGTGATGAATTTACTTCTGAAGAAAAAGCTACCGAAACCTTATTAGCAACCTTAGATGGCACGCCATTAAGCACGCCTAAATCTCTGAAATTTACAACAGGACGTCGCAAGAAATTCTGGCACAAAAATTGTGTCTCATTAGGCTTAGCCAGTGGTTTTTTAGAGCCTTTAGAATCGACCAGCATACATCTCATTCAATCAAATGTATCTCGTCTGATAGAACTATTTCCAACAATGGATTTCGATGAGAGCAATATCAATGAATATAACCGCCTAATCGGTAAAGAATATGATTTGATTAGAGACTTTTTAATTCTGCACTACCATCAAACCCAACGTGATGATTCTGAATTTTGGCGTTATTGTGCCAATATGTCAGTTCCGGAAAGCTTAAAACAAAAGATGAATTTATTTGCCAGCAATGGGCTTATCTATAAAGAGCCCGATGACTTATTCCGCGAATCGAGTTGGGTACAAGTCATGCTAGGCCAAAGAATAAGTCCTAGAAGCTATCATGCAATGGCAAATAGTCTTGATAGCTTGCAACTAAAAGGCTTTTTGCAAGATGTGAAAAAAATTATTACTAAGGCTACGGACGCACTACCAAGTCATCAAAGCTATATTGACACTTATTGCAAAGCGGATTGACAATATTGTTCGATGAATACCTCATGTTTTGGCATAGCAGCTATGGCATCACTCATTGCCAAACGAATTGCCTGAAAACGATCTTGTACTGGGATATGGGTTCGTAATCTTGTCATACTTGGTGAACGCTGAGGCAATATATTTTGCCCAAGATACACAGCAATCCAACTAGGGTTATGAAAGAGTTCGCGCTCATCAGCCACAATTAAACCATAGTTTTTAAAATGATTAATTTTATACTGGAGACGTTCTGGAATAGGCATGTTTTTGCAATAACGCCAAAACTCCGAATCATCTCGTTCAGTCGCCGTGTAATGTAAAATTAAAAAATCTCTTATTCGTTCATACTCGGCAGAGGTTAAGGCGTTATATTCTTCAACTAATAGTGGCGACATGTCTTTTTCTGGAAGCATAGCAATTAAACGCATGATGCCATATTGAATTAAATGCAAACTTGTGGATTCAAGCGGTTCCATGAAACCGGCTGACAAGCCTATGGCAATGCAATTTTTATTCCAAAACTTTTTTCGTCGCCCGGTGGTGAACTTTAAATGCTTAGGATCTGCAAGCTTAGTCCCATCAATAGAAGATAACAAACTCTCCTCAGCTAGCTCAGCGTCTAAGTACTCACTGCAATAGACATAGCCATTGCCGGTTCTATTTTGTAGTGGAATACGCCATTGCCAGCCTGCCTGTTTAGCAATAGATTTTGTATAAGGGAGAATCTCACTTGTCTTCTCACAAGCGACTGCTACCGCGCTATTACAAGGCAGCCACTGCGACCAGTCCTCATACCCCGTAGTTAAGGTTTTTTCGATAAGCAATCCATAAAAGCCACTGCAATCAATAAATAGGTCGGCCGTGAAAATTTCTCCTGATTCCATTTCAACACTTTGAATGAAACCCGTTTCCGAATTTTGCTTTGCATTGATAACACGACCTTCATGACGAATCACACCTCGATCTTCAGAATATTTTTTTAAGTATTGGGCGTACATACCTGCATCAAAATGATAGGCATAATCAAAAGTAGAACGAATATTTCCCTTGTCAGCGACTGGGTGACTGAATTTACCCGCTTGTGCAGCTGCCCAAGCCATTGAAAACTCATCTATAGACTGTTCTTTACCATCAAGAAACTCTCGCATCCAGTAATGGTAAAAAGGTACGCTATCAAATTCGGCACCGTACTGGCCAAACGGATGAAAATAACTTTGCCCTAGTTTATTCCAATCAATAAATTCAATACCTAATTTAAACGAACCATTGGTTTCACGCACAAAGGTCGCCTCGTCAATTCCTAAACGTTGATTAAAATATTTAATCGGTGGAATTGTGGCCTCACCTACACCCACGGTCCCGATAACTTCAGATTCAATTAGACAAATTTCAATAGTCGTACCAACCGCATTTGTAAGTGCTGCAGCCGTCATCCAACCGGCTGAACCACCACCAACAATTACAATTTTTTCTATTCGATTATCACTCATAAGACTGCATACGTATTCACTACAAGAAAATGGATAAAACTGGATAAATAGCGGTATTTTTACATTTATTAATGCTATTTTAATAACACGATTAGAGTAGCATAAGTGCGTGGCATTATTACTACTTTTTACATCAATGCAATTATTATGAATTAGGTCTAGACATGCTACAAAAAATTACTTACCTTACTTTTCTTTTACTTTGCTTTTGTGGATGCAGTCTAAATAAAATGCTGCCAGAGAATTCAGATGTCAACGCTTCTGCGCTAAAGCAAATTGACACAACTACCCAAGTAATTGAATCAGTACATCTAAAATCCCCTGACGGAAATATTGAAGTGTCGGTTAAAAATGCGGATGGCCAAGTTCTTTACAACATAAAGGCCTTTAACCAAATTATTATCAAGGATTCTAAACTTGGACTTCGCTTTTTAGAGCAGCATGGGTTTGATAAACAACTAGTTATTACCAGTATAGAAAAATCTGAATCAAAAAGCCGTTGGGAGCAGCCGTGGGGCGAACGACGGATCGTGGTTAACAACTACAAGGAATTGCTTTTAAAGCTGGAAAATACTACAAACCGAGAGAAAATGAATATTAGATTTCGGGCATTCAATGATGGCATAGGATTTCGTTATGAAGTCCTTGAACAAAAAGGATTTGAATCAGTTTCTATCGTAGATGAACTGACTAACTTCAACTTTGATGAAAACTCTACAACATGGTGGATTCCAGCACGCGAATGGAACCGTTATGAATATCTCTATGAAAAAACCCCTTTAAGTAAAGTGAAAATGGTGCATACACCTGTCACTTTACAGCTACCTTCTGGGCTACATGTCAGTGTGCATGAAGCAGCCCTAGTTAACTACTCTGGCATGTCTTTAGAGAAAAGACGCGGCGGGACTCTTAAAGCTAATCTAGCACCACGCTCAGACGGTCTTTTAGTAAAAACTCAAGCACCCTTTAATACCCCATGGAGAACTTTGCAAATCTCGAAGGACGCTATTGGTTTAATCAATTCGGACTTAATTTTAAATTTAAATGAGCCCAATAAATTGGGAGACATTTCTTGGTTTACCCCAGGAAAGTATATCGGTATCTGGTGGGCTATGCATATGCGTGAACGCACCTGGGGTAATGACGGCATTCATGGCGCTACCACTGAGGAGACTATACGCTATATGGATTTTGCAGCTGAACATGGATTTAATGGCGTTTTAGTAGAGGGTTGGAACCTTGGTTGGGATGGTGATTGGTTTCATAATGGTGATGTATTTAATTTTACAAAAAGTTATCCTGATTTTGATATTGAAAAAGTATCGGCTTATGGCAAAAAAGTTGGCGTGCCTCTAATTGGCCACCATGAAACTTCAGGTAATATCAGCAATTACGAAAATCAATTGGATGCGGCTCTAGAGTTGTATGCAAACAATGAAGTCAAAATCATTAAGACAGGCTATGTTGCTGATGCAGGGGATATAAAACGCATTGATGAGAATGGTATTGCTCACTATGAGTTTCACGATGGACAGCATATGGTGAATCATCATTTAAAAGTTGTTAAAAAAGCAGCTAAACATAAAATTTCAATTAATCCACATGAACCGGTAAAAGACACGGGCTTACGCAGAACTTATCCAAACTGGGTAAGTCGTGAAGGCGCTAGAGGCATGGAATTTAGCGCTTGGGGCGTTCCTCCAAACCCACCTGAACATACAACTATTTTGCCATTTACTCGTTTATTATCCGGGCCCATGGATTACACACCAGGAATTTTTGAACTGCGTCCTAGCGAATTACCGCCTGTTCGTGAAGATATGCAAAGAAACGACCCTAAAAGTCGTGTTGAAACAACCTTAGCCAAACAACTGGCTTTGTACTTAACGATTTACAGTCCGATTCAAATGGTGGCTGATTTACCTAAGCATTATCAAAACAATATGCCTGCTTTCCAGTTCATTAAAGACGTCCCAACGGACTGGGAACAAAGTATGGCTTTACAAGGCGAAATTGGCGATTATTTAGTAATAGCGCGTCAAGACAGAAATAGCTCTGATTGGTATTTAGGGGTTATTACTGATGAACAAGCTAGAAGTTTTTCTATTCCACTACACTTTCTTGAGAAACAAAAAACCTACACAGCACAAATTTATCGCGATGGTCCTAATGCTGATTACGATACAAACCCTTATGACATCATTATTGAAGAAGTAAACTTATCCTCACAAGATACTTATAATTTGTCTCTGGGGAAAGGCGGTGGTGCGGCCATCAGATTTATAAAACACCATTAAAACAACTACTTAGAAAATACTACTCGTCTACGCAATATACTTGAAAGCGTGTATATTTACACATTCGCCTCATGCGTACGTATAATTATCGCAATTTCTACTATAAGAATGCCTAGCCATGTCATCAGATAAAGTTAAAGCCATTGATATTGCAGAGCTCGCTGGTGTGTCTCAACCAACCGTTTCTCGTGCTCTTCGTAATAGTCCATTAGTCAGCAAAGAAACGCGTGAGCGTGTACAAGCCATAGCAAAAAAGATGAACTACAAAGTGGATGTGCATGCGAGTAATTTACGCTCACGACTAACACGAACCATAGCTTTACTAATTTGCAGGGACTCTGAAGATCAATCAGCAATGATTAATCCATTTTTTATGTCTATGTTATCGAGTATAACTTTAGCTGCCTCAAAGAATGGCTATGACTTGTTACTTTCTTTTCAACAACTCAGTGATGATTGGATTGCGGATTACGAATCATCAAAAAAAGCCGATGGAATTATATTTTTAGGCTATGGCGCTTACACAGATTATATTGAACGCATCTCTTCACTTAATCAAAGTGATGCACACATTGTTACCTGGGGGCCAGTAGTTGAGGGACAGCCTGGCTACTTTATTGGTTGTGATAATAAAGCGGGTGGTTATCAAGTTGGTAAACATTTACTGGAGCTTGGTCATACAGAGATAGCATTTATTGGAGATATTTCAGAGGACTGCCCAGAGTTTCAAGAGCGTTATGCAGGTTTTAGCATGGCGCTTGAAGAAGCGGGCCTCAAAGTAAATCCAAACCTAGTGGTTACCGCACATTCTTCGGAAGATCATGGCTTTATTGCCACCACAGGTTTATTAGCAACAAAAGAAAAATTCACTGCAGTATTTTGCGTGAGTGATTTAATTGCTATTGGCGCAATGCGTTCATTCAATAAACATGGAATCAGTGTGCCAAACGACATTTCTGTGGTTGGTTTTGACGATATTCCACGTTCAAGCTATACCAACCCCGCCATCACCACGGTTAACCAAGATACCGAAAAAGCTGGAGAGCTATTAGTGGAGTCTTTGTTAGACCTAATTCACAATGAAAAACCCAAACAATTACGTTTACTTACACCAACGCTGGTTGAA
>CALHVH010000025.1 GCA_938039225.1 uncultured Gammaproteobacteria bacterium | reverse complement strand
ACCAACAGTCCAGAGAATCTCTTAGCTTATACCGACTTTGATAGTACATATCGTATGGAAGCCGAAGCACGTGATGGAGAAGCAGCGGCCACCGGTGACATTCATAGTTTTGCACCACATAGGCAGGACTGGGAAATTGGTGATCCTACATGGACCAAGGATAAAAAGGGCAAAGCAATTATAGGTGCTATCAACTACCTGGCCAAACAAGAAATGAATAGCGTTTATTTTTTAACCTTAAATATTCTTGGTGACGGTAAAGATGTGTGGCCTTATCAAAGTCCAAACGACTTTACCCGTTTTGATGTGAGTAAATTAGAGCAATGGAATATCTTATTTGAGCACATGCAAGCCAAAGGTATGCTGTTGCATATTGTTATTCAGGAAACCGAGAATGAGTTATTACTGGATGGTGGCGATACGGGATTTGAACGACGCTTATATTTAACTGAATTGATATCCCGTTTTGCCCATCATCCAGCACTTGTATGGAATTTAGGAGAAGAGAATGGCCCAGTGCATTGGCGTCCAGAAGGGCAGAATGATGCACAGAGAATTGCAATGGCTAATTTTTTTGAAGCGTATGATCCATATTCTCATCCCGTTCAATTACATACGCATTCACAAGCCAGTGAAAAAGATGATATTGCTGCTCCATTATTAGGGCTTAACTCTTTAGACGGTTTGTCTTTTCAAGTGGCCGAGAGAGAAACCGTGCATAGTGAAACTCGTAAGTGGAGAGAGCTTGCAAAACAATCTGGGCATGAGTGGTTAATTACCATGGATGAAATTGGAGTCTGGCATACGGGAGCAACTCCTGATGATATGAATCCACAGCATGACAGTCTAAGAAGGCATGCCTTATGGGGGCACTTATTAGCAGGGGGTGCAGGAGTCGAATGGTATTTTGGAGCACGTTTCCCACAGAATGATTTGAATGCGGAAGACTTTAGAACGCGTGAAAACCTATGGCAGCAAACCAAACAGGCAATTAAGTTTTTTGAGCAGCATGTGGATTATTGGAATTTACAAGCCTGCGATGATGTGATTGATAGAAAAGATGCCTACTGTGCCAGTATCCCAGGACAAGCCTATGTCATTTATCTACCAGAAGGAGGGACCGGTATTTTAAAACTCCCTAAAGCTAAGGCTTATACACTTAAATGGTTTGATCCAATTTTTGGTGGAGACTTAAAAACCGGGACACAAGAAAGTGTCAGCGGTAGTGATTGGATAGAATTAGGCTTAGCACCAAAAGCCGATGGACGAGACTGGGTGCTATTAATTCAGGCCCAATAAAACATTAGCTAAGTCCTAAAAAAAAGGGTGCCAATAGCACCCTTTTTTAATCTTAGTATTATTTAAAATAATTACTTTATTAATGCGTCCAATGGTGACGTTCGGCTTTTTCTCTTAAATCTTTTGAGGCCGATTCAGGGAATGCATTACCGCCAGGGCGTTCAAAGTAAAATTTCTCACGCTTATAATCACCACTGCCAATTTCGCTCATGCTTGTAACGTCATAGAGACGGCCATTAATCATAGTGTGACTCACATACTCAGAACGACGTAAGTCTTCTAATGGATTGCCATCTATAATCACTAGGTCGGCTAATTTACCAACTTCTAATGAACCAATATCTTTATCCATGCCAATGAACGCAGCAGGATCAATAGTTGCGGCACGTAAAGCTTCCCAAGGCGTAAAGCCACCTTGTTCTAACATCCATAATTCCCAATGCGCGGCGATACCTTCACGTTGACCATGAGCGCCAATGAGTACAGGAACACCTTGGTCACGTAATTGCTTGGCACCACGAGCAGCGTTTTTATGGTTGTAATGATTTTCAGGTGCGGTGGTTCTACGAACAGAACGTGGGAATAAAATCGCTTCGGGCACGTAACGTAATAGACGTTCATTATTAAACACCTCCGTTTTGTCATACCAGTAATTTTCTCCCCATAGGCCGCCGTAAGAAACGCCAAGAGTAGGTGAGTAAGCGGTACCGGTTTGCGACCATAACTGATGAACGTCTTTATACATGTCAGCTAAAGGAATGGAATGCTCAATACTGGTATGCCCATCCACAATTTGGTTCATATTGTGATGGTATTTACCACCACCTTCAGGAACAACCATCATATTCAGTTCTTCTGCAGCCGTGATCACTTGTTGGCGAGAGTCCCTGCGTTGCTGGTTATAACTCTTTACGGATATAGCGCCCGAATCTTTAAGACGCTGTAAATGAAATTTTGCATCGTCTAAGCTGTTTATTTTTGATGTTAAGGCTGGGAACAAAGCACCATACAAAATACTTCCGGTTGAATATACACGAGGGGCAATCACTTGACCGGTACGTTGCAACTCAGACACTGAAAAAATTTCGCTAGTATCATTAGAGGGGTCATGAATAGTCGTTACGCCAAAGGCTAAGTTTGCCATTTGCATCCAGTTTTGTTCTGGAATAATTTCATTCATACCCATGCCACCATGCGCATGACTATCAATTAAGCCAGGTACAATGGTTTTACCTTGAGCATTTAAGGTAAAGGCATCAGCAGGAATTGAAACTGCATCAGCATTGCCAATGGCTTTAATACGATTGTTTTCAATGACGATGGTGCCATTTTCAATCACTTCTTGTTCGTCTTGGGCATTACGCATAGTCACAATGCGAGCACCGGTAATGGCTAAGAGACCATTAGGTTTGTCGGCTTTAGCCTTAAAAGATAAATTAACGCCCGAGCTCACGGCATCGGGTAGTTTTTTAGGTGCACCTTTTACAAAACTAAAAGCGTCTTTTAAATCACGACTGTACAGAGTAGAGCCATGCGACCAATGTAATGCATCACTATCGGCAGACCAGTGCATAAACTCGCCTGCACGTTGCGACAGTTTTGCTACCGGAATCGATTTCATGCTTGAAGATACTTTTAAGGTTTGAGCCGTCATAGAAAAAGGTAAAACATGAGTTTTGAAATTTTCAATAAAGGCTAACCATTTGCCATCAGGCGATACACTCATTTCTATACCCGTTTTAGCTTGGGCGTGTGTACGCTCATCTAAACCGTCTAAAGTTACCGACTTGAGTGCCAGTTCCATATTATCTACGCCTTGTAAAAATAATACCCGCTGATTATCAGAGCTAAATTGTGGGTATGACCCTTGTGCAATGACACGCTTTGATTCCAAGGTGTTTAAATTGACATGATAAATGCCTGGTTCATTTGACCAAGTAGGTGAGAGTAAGTAGCCACCGGTCATTTTTTTATAAAGTAATTGCGAGCCATCGGCAGAGAAACTTGGTTCGGCATAATGTCCAGGTGTAGTGGTAATAATTTTTGAATTGCGACCATTGACCGAGACTATGCGTAAACTGCCTAAGTCTTTATCGTCCCAAGTGGTATAGGCAATGCTTTGACCGTCAGGAGAAAAACGTGGCCAAAATTCAAAGTGCTCATTTTGATTACTTAAACGAGTGGCCTTGCCGCCCTTAGCATCACGTATATACAAATGCCCTAAAGCCTGAAAAACTATTTTGCTACCATCTGGAGAAAACTGTGCCCAGCGTGTCATATTGATAGCAAATTCATCCGGTGCTACATTGACAGGGAAGCGAATGGTGTCACGAACTTTCTTTTTGGTTTTTAAAGTAAATGCGATGTTTTGTAAATTGCTACCATCAGAATTGACTCGTTGTATTTTTCCGTTAGCCCAAAAAACAATGGAGTTTGAATCTGGTGTCCAAGACATGGCAGGGTAAACGCCTTGCGTAGCAAAAATTTCCTGTTGGTCTCTGTCTAAATTATCAAAGACTAAACGCTCATTTCCCGAGGCTAAATCTTTTACATAGATAGCACTTTGCATATTGGGTAAACGTTTTATAAACGCTAAACTCTTGCCATCGGGAGATGGTGTAGGACGAATAGCACCGCCGGTTCCTGAGACTACGGTTTCTATTTTGTCTTTCTCACGATCAAAACGTTGGATAACATAGATTTGACTAAGAGCATCGCGGTTGTAATTAAATACACGCCCCGATGTAGTGTCCTGACTGTAATAAATGTATCTTCCATCGGCAGAAAACGCAGGCTCAACAATATTCTTTTGGCTGGTTTCACCGTGTGAACGCTTAACAATTTCAAGGCCATCGCCGCCACTTCGGTGATAACGCCACAAGGAACCTGCCGAGATTGAACGTGCAGACACGTAGCCTTTTCTAGCAACAATCCATTCGCCATCGGGTGACCAAGTTGGCGTATGTAAAAGATTGGTTTTGGATTTACTGATTTCTTTTAAGTCTTTACCCGTTTTTGTCATGGTCCAAATATTCTCAGCACCATTTCGGTCAGAGATAAACACAATACGCTCACCATCAGGCGAAAACTTTGGGTGGATATTCCAAGCAATCTCAGAAGTAAGCGCTTTAGCTTTGCCGCCAGTAATGGGCATACTGTATATATCACCAAGCGCATCAAAAATAATGCTTTGTCCGTCTGGGCTGACATCCACACTAGACCAAGTGACTTCATCAGTATCAATTTTAATGTTTGTCCATTTACCTTGCGGGTTGTTAACATCCCATTTTGGTTTTTCATCCTCAGCAGCAAATACCGATGTATTTAAATTAACGCTAAAAAGTAAAGCGGCACTAGCTAGCAATAGCGAGAAGCGTTTCATAGTAACTCCAATAAAAATTTTGATTCTGGATTATATAAGCTTAGACAAAGGCATGCCTAAACGCTTGTTTAAAGATAATCTTGTATAGAGCCAGTTTCCGCTGGGAGATAGGTTTTAGTTATCTATACTATGTGCCAGGTCTTGAGATTAAATCGCTCAATCGCGTCTAAGCTAGCTAAGAGTGGCAATAAAAAAGGCACTTTAGTAAAGTGCCTTTTAGCTGTTATTGATAATGATTAACTTAAACCAAGATCCGATAAACAGGCATCATAATCATCAGAAATGACTTTATGGCGCATACTGATTGCGACTTTTGCTTCTGGGTCATTGAAAATGTATAAACGCTTGGCCTGCATTGATTTTAAAACTAGGTCGGCTAAGGTGTCGGGTGAGATACCATTTTCTACTAGGTTTTTTAAGGTTTCGGTAAGCTTTGATGTAGGTAATGGATTTTTAGGATCGGCGCTTGGACGTTTAGACGCAGTATTATGAATATTAGATTTAACCCAGGTCGGACACAAAACTGAAACTCCAATATTAAGTGGGGCAAGTTCTTGAGCCAATGTCTCTGTGTATCCAACAACTGCGAATTTTGTGGCGTGATAGGGAGCCATGCCAGGTGAGCTGATATGCCCAGCCATCGATGCGGTGTTAACAATATAGCCACCTTCACCATGTGCTTGCATCAGAGGAACAAACGCTTCTACGCCATAAACCACACCTAATAAGTTAATGTCGGTGATCCAACGCCAATCGTCCAAAGGAATTGATCCTGGATAACCACCTAATCCTACACCGGCATTATTCATCACAATATGTACTTGGCCAAAAGCGTCAATCGTTGCTTGTGCGGCTGCATTCACCGATTCGGCACTTTTCACATCACACACAATGGTGCTGATTCGAGAATCATCAACGCCTAAGCCTTTTGCTGCTGCTTCTAAGCCATCGGCATCGATGTCGGCCATCATGACCTTAGAGCCAGCGTTGAGTAATGCTTTGCACAATGCCAAGCCAATTCCTGAAGCGGCGCCTGTCACAAACGCTACTTTATTATCAAAATTCTGCATAGAGTAATCATCTTTTTTATAGTGAACCGCCAGTATACGGGCATTACATTGCAGAACAAGCGTAGATATATTTTAAATTCTAATAATGCACATAAGTTTTAATTATTTATATAAATCAGTGATATACGATGCAGGAGAGAGTGATTATGTTAAATTAGACAAATAATTAGTTGCATTTGAAACAATATTTTGTTACCTTCTTACCCAATAACTACTTAAATTGACGGATGACGCAACATGACTGACTTATTTGAAAACCCAATGGGACTGGATGGATTTGAATTCATCGAGTTTTCTGCACCTGAGCCGGGCCATTTAGAACCGGTGTTTGAGGCTATGGGGTTCACCAAAATTGCTAAGCACAGATCTAAAAAAGT
>CALHVH010000024.1 GCA_938039225.1 uncultured Gammaproteobacteria bacterium | reverse complement strand
CGTGTCTTCAAACTCTTAGTTGAAGCTGGTCCAAACGGTCTTTCGGCAGGAGAGATCGCCGACAAACTGGATGTTGTACAAAACACCATGTCATCACACTTAGGCATACTTAGCCAGTGCGACCTTATTACTAAAGAACGTGTTGGCCGCAGTCTTATCTATCGCGCTAACTATGAAACGATGAGCACACTCATCACTTTTCTATTACAAGATTGCTGCAAAGGCTCTAAAGATGTTACCGAACCAGTTACTGCAGCCATTGCTTGTTGCAAATAAGCACACAGGAGAACCACATGAAACGCTTTCACATTAATTTAAATGTTACTGACTTAGACAAATCAATTCTTTTTTATAATAAACTTTTCCATGCCGAACCGTCGATAGTTAAAGACGACTATGCAAAATGGATGCTTGATGACCCACGGATTAATTTTTCTATAAATAATCGCATGGGCATGTCTGGTGTTAATCATCTTGGCTTGCAAGCAGAAAACAGCGAAGAATTTTCTGAACTAGAAAAACGCCTTCAATCAGCCGACGCCGAAGTTTTTGATGAAGGTGAAGCAACTTGTTGCTATGCCAAATCTACTAAGGCTTGGATTAAAGACCCAGACGGTAATGCTTGGGAGACTTTTATGACGCATGGAGAAGTTACAACCTATAACGGCGAGACAGTGGGTGAAGATAGCAAGCTTGTTGCACCCGAAGTAAAATCACAAACACTAAAGCCGCATGGAAATTGTTGTTAAACACTTGTAGGGGTAGGTCCCTGTGCCTACCCGCTTTTAATCAACTTAGCTGAGGGCAGCCACGGGGAGCTGCCCCTACAAAGATTAAATAGAAGCTGGGATACAGTATATTGTTATATCAAGCCGAGTTCCTACTCGCATTGATATTACCAAACAAACTTCTAGTAACCATTTTTTGATACGTTCCTAACTCTTCAGCATTTACTTCTGCGTCTGAATTCTCTAACTGACGAATATTCATTAGAGCGTATTGTTGAATAGTAAGTAATGGAAGCACAATTCCTTCTCTGGCATCAATAGACGCTCTATTAGAAGGTTCATTTTCCATAAGATCAGTAAAGCCTGTTAGCTTTAACAACAAGCGACGTGAATTCAAATACTCCTCATGAATAACATTCCAAAAATCACCATATTCAGTATCATCTTGCATATAAGCTGTGAGACCAAAAAAGGATTTATTTAAACTCATCATACTATTACCAATTAAGGTTCTAAAAAATGCCGAGTTCTTGTATAGCGCTTGCACTTGCTCAAAATTACCTTCATCTTCAAAGTGCTTTAAAGCACTGCCTACACCATAAAAACCAGGAACATTTTGCTTAAGCTGACTCCAGCTACCTACAAAAGGAATGGCACGTAAATCATTAAAATCTAACTTTGATGATTTGCCTCTTTTAGACGGTCGGCTACCTATATTAGTTTTAGCGTAATAACGCAGGGTACTCATGTATTCAAGGTAGCCAATAAATTTAGGATGTTCTTTAAAATCGGTATAAGCTTGATA
This sequence comes from uncultured Gammaproteobacteria bacterium, assembly GCA_938039225.1. Taxonomy (GTDB): domain Bacteria; phylum Pseudomonadota; class Gammaproteobacteria; order Steroidobacterales; family JABDMI01; genus JABDMI01. The sequence goes on along the minus strand of CALHVH010000024.1, from coordinate 3,026 downwards.
GCTCAAGTCGGCTAAACTCGACATAGTCTTTCTATCCGAAGCGGATAGTTTGGTGTCAGCTTTAGCGAACACAGCATTACTAATTCCAGAACTGAGTAATTGCTCTAAATTATATTGGCAAGAATCCAAAGTACCAAAATTAGAACTAATGGTTTGGCCTTGAATAGTTAGCTGTATCTCTTTTGATTCAATCTTTGGACCTTGCGATGCGTAAAATTGATGAGTATTACCGCCGCCTCTAGCAGGTGGCCCACCACGACCATCAAAAAATGCAACATCAATCCCGTATTTACGTGAGACTGTAGTCATCGCTTCTTTGGCCTTGTAAATGCTCCAATTTGCCATGAAATAACCACCATCTTTTGTGCCGTCCGAAAAGCCCAACATGATGGTTTGCTTATTGCCTCTGCGTTTTAAGTGCTCAGAAAATACCGGATGTTTATATAAAGTTTCCATAACCTTATGGGCAACTTTTAAATCAGGAACGGTTTCAAATAATGGAATGATATCCACTGACGGATTCTTCCAACCAGTTAAACCAAGAAATGCATAGGCTTCAAGTACACCTTGCACAGAACCACAATTACTAATAATAGAACGATTACAGCCTTTCTCTCCATTGCGTTCTTGAATAGTACGAATAGCTTTAGCCGAACCTAAGGTTTTTCTGGTTACCTCATTTTCAAAATCTTCTGGATTTAAGTCAGCAGAAATATTCACTAAAATTTCATTCTGCTTTTTCTGACTCAACCTAGAATAATTACTTGGAAATATATCTAAACCTTGTTTTCTAGTTTGTTTTGCAATATCCAAAATCACTGAATGGTGTACACGTGCGTCTTGACGAATATCAAGTGAGGCAAAATGAAAACCAAATAAATCAATTTTATCAATCAAGCTATCCAGTTCTTCCAAAAATAACGATTGATGCTTTACGACTAAATACTCTCTTATAGCAAGTAAATTTGCCTGCAATGCCTCTTTGGTAACATCGGCAGTAGCGCTTTCAAACACCAAATCAGAGAGCATTTGCTCAATGGCTTTAACTGGCTTTTCTAAACCAGAAAATGTTAAACGTCGCTTTAAATCACGAAACTCTCTAAAATAATTACGTACAACTGAGGCTCTTAGTTTTTCAGCCGTTTGCAATGTTATTTCAGTGGTTACAAATGGATTGCCATCCCTATCTCCACCTGGCCAAAATCCTAAAGCAATTGCTTGATTACCTTTATCATCATTAATCGTGCCATTATTTTTTAATATAGTTTTACGTATATAGCTGAAAATTTTACCCGCTGAATGATAAAAAACATTTTCCAAATACCAAATTAAACTCACCGCTTCGTCTAGTGGCGTAGGTTTAGCTTGATTAAAAAATGGTGTTTTACCCAACTGTGCGAGTAATTTCTTTATTGTTAATAAATCATCATCTCGGATTGCATCTGATAAGTCATTAATAATTCCAAGTACTGAGCCCGGGTAAAATTGAGTGGGATGCGCAGTTAATACAACACGAGTACTAAAGTCTTGTAAGGCTTCTTTAAGTTCAGCTTTTCTATTTTTGTCTCTAGCTTCTTCACGTAAATTACGCATAGAACCTCGACCATCCATATTGTTTACAATAGGGAAAGACGCATCTTCAATTGCGTCAAACAACACCACTTGACGCTCTATGTATTGAATAAAACGGAACAAAAGATTATGCCGTTCGTCTTCAGTATATTGCTCAAGATATTGTTTAAAGAAATTTTCAACAATTTTTTCTGGATTTTCTTGTTTAGCATAACCATTTTTACAACACTGCATAAACAAGGGGAGCAATGCACCGGTATTACTCACTTCATCAAACGGAAGCGTCATGAAAATACCATTATAAATTTGATATTTGGAGAGCACGTTTTCATTAAAACGTTCTAATTTTGGTTTATTTGACATTTTGAACTCAGAATTTTTTTGATTTAGACGAAGTGTCTGTACAACATTATGCAATGTAATTTGGTGGCTGTATAGTCTTATTTAATGGTCATACCAATTTATAAGATGTGCTTACTTATGTAACTAAAATTTTGTCCTGTAAGATAATTCCTACAAGGCTATCAGACTTGCTTAGATTGTAAATAAGTATGACTCTTCGTACACTCATTGGGCTAATAACCAAAGGAGAGGATATCAATGAAAGTCATGAAAACTTGCCTATTAATAGGTACATTAATTTTTTCAACGATTTCGTTACAAGCCGAATCAAATACGGAATTACTTCCCCAATCTATACAAGAACAAAGCCGCTTTGAGACATTACAAAGCCCCGACCTTATGAACAATGAGGAACAACAAAATTTAATCCGTAAAGCACAAGTCTCTGAGTTCCAAGCACTAGAGAGGGATTTTAATCAACGCTTTAAAAAATCTAAAAAGCACAAAAAGAAACGACATGAGAACTACAACGCCAACTTAGATAATAACGAACCCTGTCTTAAAAGAGATGGGATTACCCGAGAAAACGTTGGTGATCCCGAATCGTTTGGCTGCCCAATGAGATGGGCTGGTTTAGGTCAAACCAACTCTATTCGTATTACCAATGCCGAATGTATCCCCGATGAATTTACGCGTTGCTTACCTGCCAGTGATGATGGAAGTTTTGGTTCTTTTGATGAACTAGACGTAGCAACACTGGTACTCCCTCCTAACACTGCAAAATCACTAATGTGTCATTCTTTAACACCTTTGAATTTCATGCAGTATGCGAATAATTCAGGCACTCCAGCTGACTCGGTATTTTTCTTCACGCCATATGTCACATTAGAAAATGCCGCTCTAGATGACCCAGCTTTAATCAATAATCGTACCGGACTGCCGTTTAATGGTTCTGTAGACTCTGGTTTTGCAGCAAGCACCTTTAGACAACGAACTATGGACGCTGGTGAAAATGAACTGGATTTTCAAAGTTACACCAGACAATGCATTGCTGGTTTTATGAGTTATAACCTACTGTCGAGCTCTTTTGAGTTGTCTGATGAAGTGATTGA
>CALHVH010000023.1 GCA_938039225.1 uncultured Gammaproteobacteria bacterium | reverse complement strand
CTTTGCGGCTTTGCAAGGCGCTGCTAGAGATGATGCAGTTAAATGTGTTGCAGGAATAGCGCCTGCGGATGTTGGGCTTATTGCTGATGCTGCACAAGCTAATGCAGAGTTTGCACAGAGTTTTTCTACAGGTGCAGATCAATTACAAATGCTAAAAGGGTGGACGGGAAAAAAAGTGCTTGCTGAACTAAAAAATAATCGGGACGCATTTAGCCTTATTGATGCCGCTTCACAATTAAATGGAAAGTCAGTGCTCCTCATTGCGGGTGACAAAGATTCAGTAATTGCTCCTGAGGTGTTTCATGTGCCTTTGGTTGCAGCTTATGAAGCTCAGCCCGATATTGCATTAACACACAATATTATCCCAGGTGATCATTCATTTTCGTGGTCCCGTTTTGAATTGATCGACAATGTAATTGATTGGATGCAAAACTGTGAGGGTTAATCTAATGCTGTTTCGCGACATAGTCAAACACGTTAAAGCTTGTCCTGTCATTGCGAGCAACTATGTTGCGCGGCAATCTCCCAACGCAGAGATGACTTTAAACAGATTGCCGCGTCAATCACTGCGTTCATTCCTCGCAATGACTGCATGACTTAAGGATTACATATGTTACTTAGACGCATTACAAAACACGTTTTAGCTGGAATCACTTTGAAAGAAGAATTTAGAGTGACAAAAAGAACATGTCATTGCGAGGTGCATCGAAGATGTGCCGCGGCAATCTCTCAATGCAGAGAAGAATTTAAACAGATTGCCGCGTCAATCACTGCGTTCATTCCTCGCAATGACTGCATGACTTAAGGATTGAATATGTTACTAAGAAGAATTACTAAACATGTCACCGAGCAAAACTGGTTTGCAGTATTCATTGATTTTCTGATTGTCGTCATCGGCATACTCATTGCGTTTCAAATCACTGAATGGAACGAGTCACGTGGTGAGCGTGAACGAGTCAATGAAATTTTGTATGAGTTACGCACTGATTTAAATGCAGATATTAACTTATACACTGCAGCGTTAGATTCTACGCTGAATAGAATTTCTGCTGGCGAGTACATTGCAACTCTAGCGCCCGATGCTGCACTTACACAATGGGAAGAAAAAGATAAACCGTATCAAAATGGAGCACTTCCTAGCTATGCATCTTTATTAGATAAAAGCGAAGAATTAAAAAATAAAAGCTTTGCTAAAAGAGTACCAAGAATTCAAAATAATTTATGGGAAGTTTTAATCGATGTATTTAATCCACCTTCCAATAGTGCGTCATTTGACTCATTAATCAATTCAGGCGAACTAGGACTTTTTGAAAATCAAGAATTAGTCAGTGCGATTCAAGATTATCGTTTTTGGACTAGTGGCTTAGCTGGAATGCAAGATAACACGATTAGACCTATGCGTAATAGTGTGACAGAAATCGGCCAGCTTTATGGGCTTTCTGCTTTTGGAAAAATTAATGAAAAACAATTTATAGAGCTAGTAAAAAATAACCCTCAATTAGCGGCCGTCATTCAAACAGAACTTGGTCGTGCAAAAAGGCATTTCAGAATAAAAGCTTTAGTCAAGGAAAGTGCGATATCTTTGGTAAAGTTGATTGAAAAGGAATTAGGTATTGAATCTGATTCTGATGACTCTAAGGCTGACCAGTAGTATTGTTCGCTTTTAAGCTTAAAAAAATATCCGTCATTGCGAGGTTACGTTGCACTTAAGTAATAAGATAATCGAAACTCAAGGCAGCCATGTTTCAGCGACGCGGTAATCTCCCAAGGCAGAGAAGAATTTAAACAGATTGCCGCGTCAATCACTTCGTTCATTCCTCGCAATGACTGCATGCCTTAAGGATTAAATATGTTACATAGACGCATTACAAAACACGTTTTAGCTGGAATCACTTTGAAAGAAGAATTTAGAGTGACAATAAGAACACGTCATTGCGAGCAACTATGTGCCGCGGCAATCTCTCAATGCAGAGAAGAATTTAAACAGATTGCCACGTCAGTTTCATTGGCTCGCAATGACAATAAAATTTAGGGAATAATATGTTACTAAGAAGAATAAAAGCCCATATAGAAAAAGAAAACTGGTTTGCGGTATTCATCGACTTCCTTATTGTAGTCGTCGGTATTCTTATTGCTTTCCAAATTACCGAATGGAGTGAACAGCGACAAGAAGCGAATTTAGAAAGAACTTATTTGAATCGTTTGGCAGCAGACTTAGATAAGACCATTAACTATTTAGATAGTGAAAACATAAAACAAAAAAAGATTAAAGAGATTATCGAAAACGCTTTAGCAACAATCAATAATCGTGAAGCCAGTGATCAAGAGATAATAGAAGCCGCCAATCTTTATATTTCAAAGGGTACAACTCTTGGAGGTTTTAAGGTTACTCGAAACACCTATGATGATCTGCAATCCACGGGAAATTTGAGTCTTGTAACTAATGAGGAGCTAGTCGAGTCATTGGGTAAGCTGCACACCAATTTTACAGAGCATAATTTGGCAGCCCTTGTGAATAGCGATTGGGTAAATCCGTTTGAAAGTAAAATAACTTGGGAAATGGATTTTTTACGTTTTTATTCAACTACGGAGCATCTCTATCCAAAGAAAAGTGAGGCTGATATTGCACAACATATTCGTGAGCACACTGAATTATTAACACGTCATGCAAGTTTGCATTATTGGTATGTAGCAGCTATTAGTGATGATTATAAAAGTGGGGCGGAAGAGGCAAGGGTCATTAGAGCAATGATTAAAAATGAGCTGGAGAAGCAGTAGTGTTACTTAGAAGAATTGAAAACGACAATACAGGACACACAGTCAATAAAAATACGAGGAAATTATAAAAAATCATTAAAATCAGTGATTTAAGTATTATTTGATAATTCTATCAATTCGACTATAATGTTTAAATCGAACGAAACAATCGATTTATCACGAGGCAAAAATATGCAAGCCATGACTGCTAATGAAGCAAAAACTCAATTTGGTGAAATTCTACTAAAAGCACAACGCTCTCCTGTGCAAATTAATAAGCATGGAAAACCTGTGGCGGTGATGCTATCTATACAAGATTATGAAAATCTTGAGGAGTTAAAACTTAAGTGGTTACAGATGCGAGCCCTAAATGCTGATGAACAAATTCGTAAGGGTGAGTTGCTTAATGGAGAAGCGTTTATGGATGTGCTTTTATCACGCTAAGCAAAAATTATTAAACGGAATTGACTAAGAAAAATAGTTTATGGATAAACAAAAGATCTCTTATCAACTCACGCATGATGCTGCTGAAGATCTAAGAAGTATTTATGCCTATACCATTGAAAATTGGGGGGCAGAGCAAGCTAAAAAATACCTACAACAAATACAAGAACGAACTAAGTTACTTTGTAGCAATCCCAATATTGGTAAACCGTGCATTGATGTTGATGCAACTACTTATTGTTTTCCTTGTCGAGAGCATATGATTTATTACAAAGTGAGAAAGATAAACATTGTTATTTATGCCATTCTACATACAAGCATGTTGCCAAAAAGTCATCTAGCAAGTCGTGAGAAATAAAGATGTTACTTAGAATCATTAGGCAGCGGCATTGAGACCAACTGGTTATAATTTAAAATATTTAAGCACTATTACTGGAGAAAATAATGTCACGCTATAACTTAATAACTTGCTTTACTTTGAGTTTCTTATTGTCTGTCAGTGCAAATGCACAAGACATATCTGAAGTTATAAAAGATATAGACACACGTTCCGCCCAAACATCAAAGCTAGCTCGAACTTTATGGGAGCATGCCGAGCTTGGTTATATAGAAAATGACAGCAGTGCTTTATTACAAAAGACTTTGGCCGATGAAGGATTCAAAATAGACGCAGGTGTGGCAGACATACCAACTGCCTTTGTTGCTAGCTATGGTAATAGCGGTCCTGTAATAGCTATCCTGGCTGAGTTTGATGCTTTGCCTGGTATTAACCAAGATGCAACATCTACACGCAGTCATATTGAGGGTAAAAATGCAGGTCATGCCTGTGGGCACAATCTTTTTGGTGCAGGTTCTGTTAGTGCTGCCATTGCGGTTAAAAACTGGTTAGTGGCTACAGGTACTAATGGTACCATCAAACTTTTTGGTACACCTGCTGAAGAAGGCGGTAGTGGCAAAGTGTATATGGTGAGAGCGGGTTTATTTAAAGATGTTGATATCGCACTACATTGGCATGCCAGTGATAAAAACTCTGCAGCTGCACGTACGACTTTGGCTAATCGTTCCGCTAAATTTCGATTTTACGGAAAGTCAGCTCACGCAGCAGGCGCTCCTGAAAAAGCACGTTCGGCGTTGGATGGGGTAGAAGCCTTTAACTATATGACTAATCTCATGCGTGAGCATATTCCACAAGAGTCACGTATACATTATGTAATTACTAAAGGTGGATTGGCTCCCAATGTAGTGCCTGATTTTGCAGAAGTGTTTTATTACGTGCGTAATCCTGAATCAGCCAAAGTATCTGAAATATGGGAACGTGTTGAAGAAGCAGCAAGGGGTGCAGCACAAGGAACCGGCACACGGGTTGACTGGGAGATTATTCATGGGAATCATCCCTTAGTAGTGAATGAGGCCCTAGCCAAAATGGTGGATGAGAAATTACGCCAAGTGGGTGGGGTAGAGTACGACAGAAAAGAAGAAGCCTTTGCCAAAGAAATATTTGCATCTTTTGATAAACCTAAATTGACATTAGGGTCCGAATCTACTGTGCAACCCTACGAAGTCAGTTTAGGTTATGGTTCAACGGATGTTGGCGATGTCTCAATAGCAGTTCCGACCGTTGGTTTTAATACTGCCACTTGGGTTCCTGGAACTTCAGCTCATAGTTGGCAAGCGGTTGCAGCCAGTGGTATGAGTATTGGGTTTAAAGGTACTAATAACGCCGCTAAAGTTCTTACCCTTTCAAGCATTGAATTATTTCAAAACGAAGACTTACGTAAGCAAGCGAAATCTGAACATGCTGAAAAAATTGGTGATGATTTTATCTATGAAGCCTTATTAGGTGACAGAGACCCACCATTGGATTTTAGAAAGTAATTTTTTTAAGCGCTATATTTAGAGGCTATTTTCATGTTGTTAAGTTCTAGAATAAATTTTACTGCCCTAGTTTGTCTATTTTGCATTGTTTTAATGGGTTGTTCTGAAAAAAACTCAGATAAAAACCGCTTACAAAAAACTAATAGTATAGATGTCGCCGATTTAATTTTAATTAACGCAAAGGTTTACTCTCTTAATTGGGACGAGCCAGATGCAAACGGAACACCAGCAGTAAATGCTCCTTATGACACAAGTGGTTGGCATCCTGATGCCCAAGCGATTGCAATTAAAGACAATAAAATCGTATTTGTAGGAAACGATACGGGAGCATTAAAGTATAAATCTGAAAACACTGAAGTCATTGATTTAAATTCTGCGGTAGTCATTCCAGGTTTAGTTGATTCGCATGTACATATTTCTGAATTGGGTGAGTTACTGCATCGGGTGAATTTAACGGATGTGCAATCTCCTAAAGAAGCGATTGAAAGAGTTTCAGTTTTTATAAAGAAGGTTCCAGACGGTCAATGGATTATTGGGCAAGGTTGGGACGAAGGTGCGTGGGCTAATAATTATCCGACACGTCAAATGCTGGATGAACACTTTCCAAATCATCCAGTGTACTTAAAAAGCTTACATGGCTTTGCTGGCTGGGGAAATTCGTTAGCCTTTCAAGCAACGGGTATTGATAAGTCCACTCAAGCACCCGTTGGCGGTGAAATTCTCAAAGACACAGATGGAGAGTTGACTGGAATCGTGTTGAACAACGCAACTAAGTTAATGAATGCAAAAATCCCTGAGGCAACTCCTGAGGTTTTTAAGAAGTATGTTGTAGATGGTTTGCAAAAAATGGCTCAAGACGGCTTTGTTGCGGTACACCAAGCAGGTGCAGGCACTAAACATATGAATGCCTTTGAAGAACTTCGAATAAAAAACCAATTACCCATTCGTGTTTATGCAATGTTGTCTGCAAGAGATGAAAGTTTATCGAATGCCTGGATAGCAAAAGGACCCCAAAGTGATCCACAAGGCTGGCTGGATGTGCGTTCAGTTAAAGCCTACTATGACGGTGCATTGGGTTCACGTGGCGCAAGGTTGTTAGAAGATTACAGTGACAAGCCAGGGCACAAAGGCATTAGTGGTGACGGTTATGGTTTTAATGGTGAGATTGTGTCCGATTTAATGCAAGCTGGGTTTCAAGTTGGTGTACACGCCATTGGTGATGCGGGTAATCGTGAAACCTTGGATTATTTTGAATCGGTATTTAACAATCATTCATCTGCAATAAACAATCGTCATCGTATTGAACATGCACAAGTTATACATCCCGATGATGTTCCCCGTTTACATTCCTTATCCATCATCGCGTCTATGGAACCACCGCATGCCGTTGAAGATAAAACTTGGGCTGAAGAAAGGCTTGGAGCTGAAAGAATTAAACATGCTTATTCATGGCGTGATTTAAGAAAAGCAGGGGTAGCACTAACTTTTAATTCTGACTTACCTGGTTCGGATCACAATGTATTTTATGGTTTGCATGCAGCCATCACACGTAGAGACAAAAATAAGCAACCGACTAGAGGTTGGTATTCGGAACAAAATATGACTGCCGAAGAAGCATTACGTGGCTATACCAATTGGGCGGCCTACTCGGCGTTTCGTGAACAGGATACTGGTGTTTTAAAAGCCGGTAATTGGGCTGATATAACGGTGATGGATATAGATCCACTACAGGTCGGAGAATCCGATCCAGGGAAATTGCTGGATGGTAAAGTCTTGATGACAATTGTAGGTGGTAAAAAAGTATTTGACGGCGATGCTAAGTGATACAACTAGGTAGAGTCAGTTAAAGCTTTGTGATTAACTCTTTTTGCTTATGATACAGACTCTTGAAAAGAGGCTGCCAAGGCTAGGATACGCACTTCAGTAAGGCAATGTTCTATCATTGAGTAATCTAGTCTCTAGTGGATATCATTCAAGATGTCATCTTTTTCATAGTGCTCGTCATCTATTTCATCGTCGTAATCAAAGTCGTATTCATCCATGTATTCATTTTCATGAGTGTTAAGAATATGTCCTTCAGGTTTGTAGCTGTATAAATAGTTTTCTTTTAGAGTATTTTGCATTTTTTTTACCTCATGTATTAACGTGGTTCAAAGTATGCCGTTGAATTGTTACAGGTATTTGACAGTTATATTGCAATTGCGTTGCAAGTTGTAATAAATATTTTTTTGAAAGAAATTCAGCCTATTTTTGAGAAAAATAAGCAAGCGTAATTATCACTTTTTTATGCAATTGGTATTGTTTTTAAAGAGTATTTTTATATATTATTTCTGTTTACATTAAAAATTTTTTATAAAACTTTAAGTAAGAATTTGAAAGTTTTTAGGAAAAATAATTATCCAGTTTTAGAAAAACTTCGTATATAGAGTGTTATCAAAATAATTTGATTTTTAACTCAAAGGTATTTCTTATGTATAAAAAATTTTTAATTAGTGCTTCTTTTTTAATGGCTATATTTGCATTTGCTACGGCATCCTTTGCCGGTAACGATTACAAAAAAACTAAGTCAAAACAAGATATTGTTGAGGTTGCTGTTGCTAATGGTTCTTTCAATACGCTTGCTGCTGCATTAGAGGCTGCTGGGCTTATCGAAACACTTAAAAGTAAAGGTCCTTTTACTGTCTTTGCTCCAACAGATGAAGCTTTTGCTAAATTACCTGCAGGAACGGTGGAAGATTTACTAAAGCCTGAAAACAAAGAAAAGTTAATCTCTATTCTGACCTACCACGTTGTTGCTGGAAAAGTTAAAGCTAAAAAAGTTATCACTTTAGATAGTGCTACAACAGTACAAGGTAGTGATGTAAGCATCAAAGTGGCTGAAGGCAAGGTCATGGTTGACAATGCTAACGTCATTTTGACTGATGTTAAAGCCAGTAACGGCATCATTCATGTAATTGATTCTGTAATATTGCCTTAAAAACAATTTAATCCAACAATCAATAAAAGAGCTTGAATAGCTCTTTTATTGATTGCATTGTAGAATAAGTTTTAATATGGTTTTTGTTTAGGTGAGAAATGTCAGAATTCAAAGGATTCAGTCCAAAAGTTTTTAAGTTTATTAAGGATTTAAAAGCCAATAATAACCGTGAATGGTTTACTGAAAATAAACCACGGTATCAAGAAGAGGTGGTTCTTCCCATATTACAATTCATGGATGCTTTACAGCCCAAGCTTCAAAAAATTACGCCACATATAGTTGTTAAATCTAAAGCCCACAATGGCTCTATGTTTAGAATTTACAGAGATACGCGTTTTAGTAAAAATAAAGACCCTTATAAAGAACATGTAGCATGCCAATTTAGACATGAATTGGGTAAGGATGCACATGCCCCTGGTTTTTATTTTCACTTGGAGCCAGGTAATATATTCTTTGGTGGAGGGATTTGGTTAGCCGAAGCAAAGGCATTACATAAACTTCGTCAGTACATAGTTGATAATCCACGTGCTTGG
>CALHVH010000022.1 GCA_938039225.1 uncultured Gammaproteobacteria bacterium | reverse complement strand
TCGGGCAGCTTGGTTATTCTGAAACGGAACAAAATCCTCAAAAGCCCCATTACTCCAACCCAAACCGGCTTTAACTTCAATTTCACTATATTCACGAAAGCCGATGGGTCTGTGCCAGTTAGCAAATAACTCTTGTGTTAGCGGGTTTCTATCACCACGAGTTGAAATACTAGGCTCAACACGATAGGTAAAATCCAGACCCTCGAGACTGTAACGACGGTCATGTAACTGATTATAATAAATTTGAAATTCAAAACCTAAGTGACTTTGGTCGGCATCACTTTGATTGCTAATTTCTGGGTTAGAGCTTTTCCATGAACGATGACTTAGTGCCGAACCAATACGCCAGCCTTTTTGTCGTTGTCCCTGATGAAACCAGCGTGAAAGTCCAATGTTGGTGGAGCGAAAAATCTCATTAAATGGAATATCAGAAACATCACCATCAAAGGCTCTCGTTTCTAAATCTATGTAGGTAAAACCAATGTTTCCGTCGTAATTTGAATCATTAATTTGAGGACTGGAAAATGATATTGCTGCTTTTTTTTCGCTTTCTCTGATATCAGAATCAAATGTTTTTTTTCTAATATTTAGGCGGCCTTTCTGATTGAGGCCAGCGATATTACTCCAGTTACCACGGATACCATAATTTAGACTTCCCGATTCAGTGCTTGCTACAAATGGAATAACGAGAAGATACCGCTTCTCTACTACCGTAAAAACTATATTTACCGAATTTTCATTCGATTGGCTTTCTACATCTACAGACTTAAATAAACTCAAATCCTCAATAGCTTGACGTGCTGCCTCAAGACTCTGACAGGAGAGCACTTCTCCTTCATTCAAACCCACCTGTCTTTCAACAACTCTCAGCTTGGTAGTTTTTAAACCAATATAATTAATTGAGTTAATGCGGTTTCCGTCACCCAAGCACTCTGCAGAGCCTGCAATCAATGTATTACAGCTAAGGAGTAACAGGCAAAATAAACTTAAGCGTAAGATAAAGTTATTCTCACAATCCAAATGCTGTACGTATACCATCAATCATAAATTGCACCGCCAAAGCACATAAAACCACACCTAATAGTCTATCCAAAACATTTGCTCCTGTTTCACCTAATAGTTTCATGACAGGCTTAGACAATAATAAAAAGATTAGTGCCAAGGCTAATACGATTAATACAATTACTATTAAGGCTGTAAACATTACTGGGTCACTACGCATATCAGAACTCAGTAATAAAACTGTAGTAATCGTGCCAGGACCGGCTATTAATGGGAAAGCCAATGGAAATACTGAAATATCATCTTTTTGACGAGCTTCGGCTGACTCCTTTACGGTAGTAGAACGCAAGCCAGTATGACGGGCAAATACCATATCGAAACCATTTATTAATAGAAGCAAACCACCAGCAATCTTAAAAGCTGGGATGGTAATTCCCATCGCCTTTAGAAAGTGACCACCAATGAATAAAAATAGCAACAAAATTACCGTCGATAAAAATGTAGCCTTATAAGCCATTTTTTTGCGATAGGCATCACTGCCCCCACGAGTCATGGCTCCAAAAATTGGCGCAAGTGCAATAGGATCTATTACAACAAAAAGAATAATAAAAGTGTTAACTAACTGTTCTATCATGATTTTGCTATCGCAACAAATATAATGTATTTGTTTATTTGAAATAAGAAGAGTAACTTTAAGTCACATCTTTAAAAAGATGTTTGCAATTCAATAATATGAAATTACTTTAACCGCAACACCACCGTTATAAGGAGACATTGTACGCGAAACTCTTAAAAAAAACTTTTATCAATTCTAGTAGCACAGGACTCAGATTATGCAATTACCTCATCCAGTTATCGGTAAATGGTACAAGCTTGACAGTGGCGAACATTTTGAAGTTGTAGCTATTGATGAGCATGACCGTACGATTGAAATACAACACTATGATGGCTCTGTCGATGAATATGATTTCAACTCATGGGCAATTAGCACTATTATTGAAAGTAATCCACCGGAAGACTGGTCTGGAGCTTACGACATCTTGCCAGAAGATTACGGAGTTGATCGCGAACAACATATTGCAAGTTATCGCGGCAATCAATTAGATAGATTTGAATAATTCTATAAAAACTCTGTAGTTTAGAGTTCAATCTGTATAACGCTATTTTCTCGTACAACCCTAAGTGGCTTTAAGCGTTTTCCTACACAGGGTCCAGCATCACAAATACCTGTATGTAATTCAAACATTGCTCCATGTGCTGCGCACATTATTCTGCTTGCATCTTTATTTAAAAATCTATCCTTTTTCCATTGCAACATACGTCCTTGATGTGGACAGCTATTCGTATAAGCAAAAATTTCATCATCTTTTTGTACAACCAATCCAAAATATGGACGATTATTTTGGTACAAAATAAACTCCTTGCTGTTCAAAACATTTAATTCTTCCTGAGTACATACTGGAAATAGGCGTTGTTTATTTTTGTTTGGCATAAAGGGTTTATTCGTCAATTGATGAATAGCGTCGTATAATAAAATCAAATTATGCTTTGATTCTTATGCAAAGCCAAGGAAAAAATTGTTAATGACTACCAAAGCCAGTCCCATCGCATTACCGCCATTTAAGTCGGCTTTTCTTGCCGAACAAGCTTTCTACCTCGCTTTTGTTCGCAAAGACATAGAATTAATGAAAAAAATTTGGGCCAATACCACAACAACTTATTGTTTACACCCTGCTCAACAGCCATTAATTGGCACTACAGCGATACTGCGTAGCTGGCAAGATGTTTTTACAACGATTAAAACAACGCAATTAAAGATAGAACATCAAAACATCGGTAGCAATAATAGCTTAGCCGTGCATCGCGTCACCGAACACATGAGTCTAAAAACTGCTGATAAGTCAAAGCAACAAGCTACTATTCATTCAATAAATACTTTTCAATGTATAGATAAGCATTGGTATATGATTTCACATCATTCTGCAGCAGCACCTGAAATCATTAAGCCTCAGGGAGCAGTGATTCATTAAGGTTAGAGATTGCCATCTTTGAATAGTGGATGACGACGCAACAACTTGCCCAAGTACAAAAGAAGTAACAAAGCAGGTATAACCATTAATGCCGTTATAACAAAAAACACAAACCAGTTTCCATCTAATGCATCCACCATATACCCACTGCCTGATGATACTGATGTTCTACCCATATTTCCTATAGAAACAAAAAGTGCGTACTGTGTCGCTGTATATGAACGGCTGGTAAAGAAGGACACAAATGCGATAAATGCAACCGTTGATAATGCAACCGTGAAATTATCTAATATCAAGGTAACTACAAATAGTAATTCATTCGGACCAATAATTGACATTGCAGCGAACAGTAAATTTGTTGCCGACATGGCCACGCCGCCAATAAATAGCCCTCTGATTAGGCCATAACGCGTGTTCAACATCGCTCCTAAAAATGC
>CALHVH010000021.1 GCA_938039225.1 uncultured Gammaproteobacteria bacterium | reverse complement strand
CCAGCTGCAGAATCTCTTACACCAAAACTACTATCTCGAATACGCAAGTCAAGAATTGCACCGGCATTATTAGTACTAGAATTAAATAAAGTAAGGAAAGCATCTCCATCACCTAAAGAATCATCAAGTCTTTTTATTTTCACTTCTACACGACCCGCCGCAAGAGGGCCATCACTACCAAGTGCATATCTCAATTCACCAGTATCGTTTCCATTTGCAGAGCCCATTGTGTCAATGATTTCAGCAAATTGATTCCCGCCAGAAGCAGCAACAATGCCATTAATAGTGATAGTAACCGTACCAGCCGTTCCATCACCTGATTCAATAGCAACCACTTCGGATAATGTTTCACCAACCAGTAATTCGCTAACTTCTGTATTTGAATTATCTAAAAGATATGTCCAGGCGCCATCAGTACCAATACTAAAGCTACCATAGGTTTGCATAGAACTTGTTTGTGCAACGATTACGTCTTCACCGGCGTCTGGATCTGTAACGGTAACGCTACCTGTAAGTGTTGCAGTATCCCCAGAATCAATACTCGATGTAACATCACCTGAGAATGTTGCTGGAGTATTTACTGCAGGACCATCAATAGTAATAGTAACGCTAGCGGCTAAACCATCTGCGGTACTAACTGAAATAACATCTGAAAGAGTTTCGCCGTTAACAAGAGCAGCTACTGCAGCATTAGCTGTGTCTACTGTATATGACCATGCACCAGCTTCATCAATTGAGAAAACGCCAAAATCTGTTGCTGCATCTGTTTGAACAACAAATGTATCTGCTACCGAATCGGCATCTGTTAGGGTTAACGCGCCTGTTACTTCAGCAGCAACATTACTTACAGCACTTCCAGCATCAACACCACCTAAAACAGCAACATCATTTGCACCTGTAATAGTAATTGTAATGTTAGTCGTGTTACCGCTAGCTGTAACAATACCAATCTCTTCTGTAACCGTTTCGCCTTCATTCAAGGCTTGCACGGCAGAGCTTGCATTATCTATGGAGTATGTCCACGAACCACTAGTGTCGATACTAAAGCTACCGAAAGCTTGAGCTTCATTAGTTTGAGCAACAATTGAAGATTCGCTGACACTCACTGTTCCTGTCGCGGTAGTACCGTCTTCACTAATACTGCCAGTAGTGTCACCAGAAAATGTTGTGGCGATATCGTCAAAAGACAGGATTTCCCCAATATCATTACTGTCGTTACATGCTGCAAGACCAATACTGATTAATAATAACAATGCATAATTAAGTATTACTTTAATGCTCACTTCAAACTCCCCATAGACAATTCATAGAATAACTCGTAAAAAACAGCCAAGCTAGACCAGATAATTTTAAAGGTCATACAATACAATATTTTTTTAATAAAATTGGTATGTTTAGCACTAAAAATTCACTATATAGGTGTATTTCAAACAATATATTGGTATGACCAATTGTGCTTTTGGTTTGGAGATTTCGCACTGGAACAGAAATTGGTATGACAATATTTTTTTTATATCTTAAAAAACTAATAAGTTAAATAAGACCTATATTTATAAAGATTCGCTAGCAGTTGGCGTAAAAATTGATAGGCAATTAAGCAAGATTTTGGCAAAAAAAATACCTGCTTAACCAGGTATTTTTTTACTCATGCTTACAGAAGATACTATTCAGGTTTAACAGATCGCGTCATTAAAATTCTAGCAAAAGCCACGGAGGCAAAGTCGCCATTGTCTTTATCAATAGCCCAATCCCCAGTTCCTTCACACGCTGGATACCAAAAGCCTTTTACATCTTTAGTGCTGCATTGATTATAAGCACCCGCTTTAAAATACATGGAATCACCAGAATACCCTTTAGGATTATCTAACTCATCAATCTTTCCATTAGCATCGACATTATTCGATAGGTCAATTTCAAATTTCTTTGTTTGTGTAGCATCGGTGGTTCTAAAGGTAAGGTACATAATATTGTTATGCACGTTCACGTTGTAATTAAATAATTCACCTAGAGCAATACCTTCATCACCTGGATCTTCAGGGTTTTCCCAGGTATTACCCCATACAGGATAGGCAATATCTTTTCGAGCAGGATTGTCTTTTTCTAAGTTACGTTCATAAGTCCAGAAAACAGAACCTGTTTTATGACCTGGCCATTTTTTAAAATATATCTTTAAAGGTTCGTTTCCCCAGCCAAATCCACTTCCTTTACGCACTTCATCTTTATCCTTAACAGCATGAATTTGTCCCACAACCACAGAATATGCTGGTGGCTTTTCTGGAAACTTAGCATTAACAGCAACATTCAACACACGCAAAGTGGCCTCTAACTGACCACCTACATCGGCAAATTTTTTCGAGCGTCTATGCGCCTTTAGAGAAAAATTATTTTTTTTATCATGAGTACCAATTTTGGTATTAGTACCCCTATACATTTGACGTAACTCACTACGAGTATTGGTTGAATTAGCTGATGTAGCCGCTTTATTTGGAGCAGTAAAAACCAAAAATCCTTTTTCATCTAAGTAAAAAAAGTCTGGGTGAGAATAATTTTGTATGCCTTTAACATCTACCTCATCAACTTTTCCGTCCCCATTTGCGTCCATTGGTAAGGTAATTTTCCAATTTTTTAAATTAAATTTTTCAGCTGGAACTTCTGCAAATGCCGATAAATTGGTAAGACCAATTAACGCGATTGCAATAAATGAATAGGATAAACGTGAATGATGCATTTGATTAAATCTCGATAAATAAATTATTCTTTGTTTTTAGTTCAGAATAAAGATAATAAGTTCCAAGCATTATGCACCATACATACAAGTTTACAAAAACTAATTTAAGCTATTCTAAGGTTTTGATATCGGGTTCAATGAAATTTTGTTTTGCTTCTAATGACATTAAACGAGCCTCAGAATAATATTCGTTTAAAAGCTTGGAATTTAACAGTTCAGGACATTTCTCTATCAAATCCAATGAAGAGTTAGCGTGCTTAGAATGCAGTTTAAACCGAAGCAATCTCAACCATCCCAATGTAATAGTTTCGTGAAAACCTCTAAACTGAGACTCGGGTACCGAATTAGCCGCATTTAATTTTTTTATACCCTGCTTCACTCTATCTACTGCTTCTTCAAAACTATAAGACTTCAGGTAAATACTCGCTACTCGAATATGATATTCATGTGTCCATGCTTCATTGCTGATAGCCTGTTCTTCAAACAAGGATAATAATTCTAAATCAGTGAGCATTTTTACTCGATACTCTTGAGCTTTGGGGGGCATCAGTTTTTTGCATAGAACCTATGTATATAGCTAAAATCGCAATACTGGCTCCAATAATTTCTATACTTTTAACTGGCCTATCAAAAATAAGAATATCCCAAATGAAAGCAAAAATTGGCTGCAATAAAATTATCATGCCAACATGAGCGGCCCGAATATGCGGCAAGCTTAATGAAATAATCACCCAAGCAATAGCCTGACAAAACACACCGGTTAAAATCAACCAGATCCAATTACTAGGCTTTTGTACCGAAAAACTTTCCCCGCCAGCAATAGTAAATAGAAATAGTATTACGGCTGTAATCAAAGAAACGACTGCAATGAGTCGAATTGGATCATTGGGCTCAGTTGAATTTTGTAATTCGAACTTATTTGCACCACGAAGCGCCAAAATATATATAGCATAACAAAATGCCGTTAGTAAGCCTAAAATAATACCTAAACGATAACTTGCATCAATAGCACTCCAATCCAATCCGACGATCAATGCTAACCCAAACAAAGCGATAGGTATTGATAGCCACTGCAACAAACCTGGACGCTCCTTTAGAAATAGAAAACCGACGATAGTTAAAACAAAAACCTGAAAGCTAGCCAAAAGTGTGGCCAAACCAGGACCTACCAAAACGATTGATCTATACCATGCCGTCATATCGGCAGAAAAAAACAAACCACCGATACATAAGTATCCCAACACACGTTTGTTAATTTTAAAAAGTGATTTTTTTTGCACAAACAAAACAATACACAAAAAAATACCGCCAATGAAGGCTCTATAAAATGCAGCCGCAGTAGGATCCATTGCACTGTACTCAGCTGTATCTATTTGCACTAAACGAGCAAAGATAGGGGCAAAACTGATAATAAGAGTTCCTACAATAAGAAATAGATAGGCTTTTTTAGTGGTCATTTAATCTTTACTCGGAATAGCAATCGCGTGTGTTTTAGTAAGTACATTTTGTTGTGAGTCCATCCCACCTACTGTAATGAACTTATTATCCATTGTAAGTAAACCGCGATGATCCATTGTTGAGATCTTTGTGGCTCCTAAATGTAACCAAGTACCCTCATCAAAATCGAAAGCAAAAATAGAATTCACAGATTCAGAAGGCTCACCGTTATATCCTATACCATTAAAGTTATAAGGGTTATTGCTGCCACCGAGAAATAACACTCTATTATTTATTGTATCTCCAACAGCTGCAGCACGGTAACGAGGCGCAAACGGATGACTTGGCAAAACCGACCAATGAATTCGAGTAGGATCTTTTGTATCAATAAGACCCTGATAACATTCATCACTCATGACAAATTCACGCCTTGCACCTGCACCGGCGGATAATTCAGGATAGTTAATTTTTACTCCATCACAGACTATCATCTTATTCCCTACAAGCCCTCCAGAGTGACCGAACACTGGAGAACCAGGAAACTGCGTGGCTTGTTGCCAATAATCAGTCACTACATCATAGACCTGTACTAAACTGATATT
Source organism: uncultured Gammaproteobacteria bacterium (assembly GCA_938039225.1). Classification (GTDB taxonomy): domain Bacteria; phylum Pseudomonadota; class Gammaproteobacteria; order Steroidobacterales; family JABDMI01; genus JABDMI01. Next base: position 13,309 of record CALHVH010000021.1, on the reverse strand, counting down.
GCCTCGATTATGCCACCCACTAATAAGGTAAATATATCGATCCTGATAAACCAAGGCAACGGCATCATCCGTTGGAATTGGAATATCGGTAACACGGGTGTAGCTTTCATCTAGTGGATCAAACCTAAGTGCTTCTGGAGTAGAAATTTCTGAATGATCTTCAGAGACAGTATAGCCACCGAATAAATATATCTTATTCCTAACCGTTACCGCTACCGAAGCAAGTCTGCCTTGTTCAACTGGAGCATCAGCTAATTGTTCCCATTGACCGTTAGAAAAACGAAAAACTTTCTTAGAGACATCCGACCATGTTTTGCCAGCCTCTAAACCTAAAAAGCTATATAGCCTCGATGAATTATTTACTTCAACACTAGACACTGCATTATTGCTGATAGCAATCGGTAAATCTGATAAGTACTCTGATGGAACAAGCTTTGTTGCAGAATCAACAATGAAATCAATAGTGCATGCTGATAATATTAGGCAAGTAGAAAGTAATAAATAAGGAATTTTTATCTTGTGCATACCAAAGTATAAAGCATGATTCTAAATTTAAACATATTCACTGATCGCTTCTAAGAAATAATCTGCATATTTCTCAAGCTTATATTGACCAACGCCACTGATTTCTAATAACTCATCTTCGTTTTGCGGTTTAATTTCGGCCATAGCAATAAGCGTTTTATCGTGAAAAACGGCATAAGGTGGCACACCATTTTCATGTGCTAATTCTAAACGTACAGACTTAAGATGCTCAAACAAGTCCTTATCATCTTCAGCAACAAATTGATTAGTGGCTGATTGCTTTTTCTTTTTATCAGCTTTTTTCAATGCTTGGCGTAAATATAATTTTTGTTCACCCTTAAGGATAGGCCTACATTCTTCACGCAGACTCAAAACATTGTAGTTCTCAACATCAATACGGACGAAATTAAGCATAATCAATTGTCGAATCACTGAACGCCAAGTCACTTTGGTGATGTCTTTACCTAAACCGAAGACTGGTAATTTTTGGTGACCATAACTTAAAACTTTTTCATTTTCTGAACCAGCAAGAATATCAATAATATGAGCCGTGCCAAATCGATGTCCTGTACGTGCGATGGCTGAAAGGGCTTTTTGAGCGGCCTCTGTTGCATCCCAAGTCACAGGAGGAATTTGGCAATTATCGCAATTCCCACATTTCTCTTGACCTTGCTCACCAAAATAGGCAAGTATTTTTTCACGTCTACAACTAATGGTTTCACACAAGCCTACTAAGGCACTGAGTTTTTCATGCTCTACACGTTTGATATTTTCAGGGGCGTCACTCTGATTAATCCATTGACTCATTTGGATTACATCCTGTAAGCCATGCAACATCCAAGCATTAGCTGGTAAGCCATCACGGCCCGCTCTACCTGTTTGCTGATAATAAGCTTCAACACTTTTGGGCATATCCATGTGAGCAACAAATCTGACATTCGGTTTATCTATACCCATTCCGAAAGCTATGGTTGCCACCATAATTATGCCCTCTTCATGAATAAACTCGTCTTGATTGTTTTTTCGCACTTCGGCATTCATGCCCGCGTGATAAGCTAAAGCGTTAAAACCGGCTGACTGCAAAGTTTCAGCAAACTCCTCTACACGCTTACGCGAAAGACAGTAGACAATTCCAGAATCACCACTGTGTTGATGCTTTATAAAATCAATTAATCGTTGCTTAGCATTTTGCTTTTCACTAATGGTGTAATGAATATTTGGTCGATCAAAGCTACTAATAAATACTTTGGCATTCTCTAGTGCAAGTTGTGCAATGATTTCTTGGCGTGTGCGTTCATCAGCGGTAGCGGTTAAAGCGATACGAGGGACGTTTGGAAACTCTCGTGAGAGATGAAACAACTGCTGATATTCAGGCCTAAAGTCATGCCCCCAACGGGAAACGCAATGCGCTTCATCAATAGCAAAAAGCGAAAGCTTAACTTCATGCAGTAAATTTAAGGTTCTATCTTGCAATAAGCGCTCTGGGGACAGGTATAAGAGATCCACTTGCCCGGCAAGTACCGCGCTTTCAATTCTATAGACCTCTTGACCATCTAAACTTGAGTTTACAAACTCGGCTTTAACACCATTTTGTTTTAAGGCCGCTACTTGATCTTGCATCAATGCAATTAAGGGGGAAACTACAACAGCTGTTCCCTCGCGAACCAATGCAGGGATCTGATAACACAAAGATTTTCCGCCGCCGGTAGGCATGAGCACTAAAGCGTCGTCACCCGCCACTAGAGTATCAATGATTTCTTCTTGCTCTAATCGAAATTCAGAATAGCCAAAGACTTTTTCCAATTGTTTTTTTGCTTGTGATTGGCTTAAATCCACTTAACTTTGACCATTTTTTATAACTTTTTTGAAGTGAGACAGTATAGAAGAATGCAAAAGAAATAGGTCAAAATATTGGAAAATATCAATAAAAACAGACACTTTGAACATTTATTGCTCTTATTTTGATATTTTGACAAATATCAAAATATCTCGTAAACTACGCCCATGTCTGAAAATCAAAGCCTATTTAAAGCCTTAGCCGACCCAACTCGAAGGCAAATTCTCAAAGTGCTTAAAAAAGGCTCTATGAATGCTGGCGAATTGTCTGAGTTATTCCCAATTAGCAAAGGGTCTTTATCGCATCATTTCAACTTATTAAAAAAAGCTGATTTGGTCAAAACACGCCGCAATGGCCAACAGATAATTTATTCACTCAACACGAGTGTGTTTGAAGATGTAACCGCCCTCCTATTGGACTTATTCAATGCGGGCGACAACGTTATAGATAAGGAAGGAGAATAAAATGAAGTTTAAAACATCCATGAGCATTGGCTTAATTTTATGTCTACTATTGTTTGCAATTACCGCTTACTTTTACCCGCAACTACCAGAGACCTTACCAATACATTGGAACATCAAAGGCGAAGTAGATGGTTATGCTGATAAATCATTTTGGGTAGCTTTTATGTATCCCTTGATTGCGTTTGGTAGTTGGGCTCTTTTTATTGCATTACCAAAATTATCTCCTCAGAAATATCGTATGGATCAATTCATGCCGATAGTTGGTATTTTACAATTAGTTATGACGGTATTTTTCTGCATAATAGGTCTTATATTGCTGTATTCAATGCTCAATACCGAATCTAACTTCAATATGTCGAACGTGGTGATTATCATGGTCGGATTGTTGTTGGTTCTTACCGGAAATTACCTTTCAAAAGTCAGAAAGAATTTTTTTATAGGCATACGAACGCCATGGACTTTAGCAAGCGACGAGGTATGGGATAGAACGCATCGTATCGGAGCATGGACCTTTGTCATTGGAGGCTTGTTATTAATGCTGCAACCGTTCTTTAAAAGTCACATTTATGGGTTAGCAGTAGTTTCAGGCTTAGTATTGATTCCTGTTGTTTATTCTTTCATTTTATACAAAAAACTAGAAGGATTTACACCGGAACCAAAAGAAGACTAAGCTTTATTAAACCCTAATAATCGAACAAAAATACCGGGAAGAGCAATAATAATCAATGCAAAAAAACCGAAAACTACCCCAAGCAGAATTGCAATTTTGTTCAAAATTATCGAATAAGTATAGTTTTCGCGAACTTCATCTCTAATATCCGGAATTGGATTTTTTAAAGTCACAAAATACGGACTGAATAAGCTTTGTTTAAATTCCTGAGATGCTGATTGTAAAATCTGATTCCGTTGATAGAGTGCATCAATACTTTCACCACCTGAATTAAATACTTGATCATCAGTATTTTGATAATGTTCGATTAACTTAAGTAAATCACCTGAAAAAAACTTATCTGCATCGTCTTGAAATTCGGCCAAGCTTAAATTGGATTCTCGTAAATGAGATTCAAGACTTTTCCCATATTGATCAACAAAGCTAGGAGCTTGAATACCAACGAGCATCGCCATTACAAAAACAATCAAACGAAAATATTCAGAAATTTTCTTCATAATTTAAATTCACTCATTATCGAATGTAATCTTCATAATGTCTGGATGAATCAACTGATACCGTAAATAATCCTTGATTTTAGCATTACTGACAATTTTATAGCTAAGTGTCTCACCCTCAACTAAACCGGGGGGAGCTTTATTCTGTAGGCTTTTTGCATAAGAATAATAGTCGCGTTTTATTGGGTGGGTATCAGCTACCCCATTAAAAACCTCTCCCCAGGCTTGTTGATCAATAATAGCCTCAATCAAACCAATACAATCGTCTCTATGGATAAGATTAACCGGCGCATTAGGCTGTGATATTGGCCTTGTTGCAAACCAATTACCCGGGTGTCGCGAATATCCAATTAAGCCAGATAAACGCAGTACCGTTGTTTGGAATTTAGTATTTTGACGAAAAATATTTTCAATAAGATATAGCTTATGCTCATTAAGTTCAACTCCATCGTCTTCAGCAACCACCTTATTTAAATTAGGATAAACAGATGAGGAGCTTACAAATATCACTCTATCTATTTTGGATTTTTCAAGTTCAAGCAATAAGTCTTTAAAAGCTGGAATATTTTTTGATGTGATATTGATAATTAAAATATTCGCATCCAAAAAAGACAAATTTGATTGAGGAAGGTTCTCAATATCAAAAACGTATGCGTCAATGCCATTTTGACGAATTTGCTTAGCTCGTATTTCTGAACGAGTAGATGTTTTTACTGAATAATTTTTATCCGCTAAAAATTTAGATAAAGGAAGTCCTAACCAACCACTGCCCAAAATACTAATTTTTGTAACTTTACCCATTTAGAACTGCTTTGATTTTTTCTAAACCCATAGCTTTCAGTAAGACAATATTTTTTTCAGGAATATCATCAACCTTAGGATAACTATCAATTGCCTTTTCTAAACTTGCCTCTCTAAGTATATGCAAAATTGGATAAGGTGAGCGATTAGTATAATTTTCCACATCATCAAAATCTGTATCCGCAAATTGATATGCCGGATGAAAACTGGCTATCTGGAACTCACCTTCAAAGTCCATTTTCGCAATTAGTGCATCAACTAAATCAAGAAATTGATTGTAATCATTAAAGTCTTGTAAAACATTTGAGAGAATTATTAAACTTGTTTCAATCTTATCATTTGCAAAAATAAACTCTAACTCTTGGCTCAAACTAAAAAGCAAGTTAGTTTCATCTTCATCCTCACACACAACAAATCGAACTCTCTCTTTTACGTACTCTTTTTTTGCAAAGGGACAAAGATTTAAACCAATGACAATATTCTCCAGCCATTGTTTAGTATCAAGAATAATTTGCGACTGCGTAGACATTACTTTTCAATTGCACTCTTTACATTTAAAACAGTTATTGGATCTGTAAATAACTTAGCATTTGGAATTAACACTCTACTCCCATGACTCTCTATATTAGTGTAACGTAAGTCAATATCAGTAACTTCACCTTCATATCCAAGAACCTTAATAGTATCTCCAATCTCAAATGGCTGATATAACAAAATCATAATTCCTGAGAGTAAATTCGAAATAGTATCTTTTAAGGCAAATCCTATTGCAAAACCAGTCAGACCTAAACCCGCCACAAGCGCCATAACATTGATGCCCAAAGTACCTAATATACTTATGAAAGCGAAAAGAATTAATCCCAATCTTGCTCCACGTACTAGTAAGGAACTTAAATGAACATCTAAATCAAATTTCTCGGCTAGTTTCTTTACAGCCGTTTTCAATAGTTTAATCACTACAAAATAAACTAAAATTATTAGCACAACACCTAATAAGCGAGGCACCCACAATGTAGTTTCTTGATACAAAATCTGAGGAATTTCTTGAAAGGACATAATTTTTATCAGAATAAATACTAGAACGATACAATATCAGAAATTGATAAAAAAAGAGGGCTAAAAAGCCCTCTTGTGTGTATTAATAGAAAAATTTTATTTAATAATCGAACACATACCCCAACTTCATGAATAAACCTCGTTGTTGTATCTCCAAATCATTATTTGGGTTTCCATCGTCTGCCAAATCTGAGTACCCCAAAAAGAATACCGTCCTAGGATTGACCTTATATGAATAAAGCAGTTGTTTATTGAACGACCGATCTTTTTCAAGCACCCCTAAATTTGCAGGATCACGCAGTTCATTTTCAATATCTTGATACTGAGCCGTTAATCGCAGAAAGCTTTTATTATTAAATTGATAAATCAATCTTAGGTCAGTTAAATTCGCCGTTAGCTTGCGAATATTGTCGGTATCAATTACTCGATATGTGTGGTGCGTAATGAACTCTAAGTGCTCATTTAGGGACCAATGAAGACCAGGATTAATTCGAAAACTATCAGACAAAGCACTGCTTGAGAAATCGATACGTTCACCAAAATCCCAACCAAATTCTACCTGCATTCCATTCCTTGGGCGAAATTCAGAATATGAATTAACAAACTTTTCTGCAAACAAAATATCATCAAACAACCTATCACGAACAACATAGCCAAGATTGGCATAACTTTGCAAAGTACCATTAACCTCGATGCGACCTTCTAACTCTTTTTCTAAGAGAGTACCGTCATTATCGTGAGTGATATCCCAATCGCCACCAATTTCTATACGATTCCACCATTTGTCTTCGTTATACCAAACATGTCCACCGCCTACTACATACTGGTCGTAATTTACCCTAGTTAAAAAGCCAAGGTCTGCTCGAAAATCCTTATCGAAATTACTATAGTTACTGTAGAAAAAATTATTTCTTGTGTTTAGGTTATAGCGTAAAACATAAGCGTCACCACTTTGAGTATTGGCCAAATTAAAATCATCCTGCATGGCTTGTGTATTATCTGTATCAGTGCTTAGATACTGAAAACGTAAGCGATGCTTATTGTTCCATCGGTAAAAACTATCAACACCAATTACTGTATTTTGGTAATCTCCAGCCCCTCTGTACGTGGCAACTGCGCCAACGTTAAAGTCTTTATTAACATCGTAGCGATAACGCGTTGCAAAATCATTTGATGCTTCATCCAAGGAAGTAAAATCCGAACCAAATGTTCCAGGTAAAATTATATTCGTAACCTCATCACGTGCTACAAATGTACCAATTAAGTGATTGCCTTGCTTACCTGTAACTTTGGCACCGTATTCGGGCGCAGTAACATTGCGAGTATAAATTGCATTTAAATTAGTGCTAAAGTAATCACTACCTTCCTGAAAAAATGGCCTCTTTTCTTGAAAGAATAATGCAAACGTTTCATTCACGCTAAGTTGAGCATTATCTGCCTCTACTTGTGAGAAATCAGGATTAATGGTTCCGTTTAAGGTAATTTGCGGCGTAATACCCCAACGAACATTTAAACCCGGTTCGTAGTCAGTCCCATTTGATTCTAATTGGCCTGTGGCATCATTACGTGACTCGCTTTTTGCAATGGTTAACACGGGGTTTAGTTCAAATTGATTACCTTGCTTAGCGTTAGCAAACCCAGTGAATTTATCCCACTGACAAATAGCACAGTTTTTATTTCGATCACGCTTGGTATTACGATAAACTCTGCGTTTGTCACGTGGATGAATACGTAAAAATTCCATACTCCATGTCTTTATTTGTTCTCCGCTATTAAAACGTAAATTACTAAAGGGTATTTCCATTTCTACGGTATAACCATTAGCATCTCGAACTGATTCCGCACTCCAGATAGCATCCCACGAATCATCTTCATTACCAGTGCTTTCATCAAAAACCAGATCCATTTGCGAGCCATAAGCATTCACAAAAAATTCATACGCTCTTTGTTCATCATTAAATGTATCAAATTGAACACCTACAAAATCATCTTGATAAGCTGAATCTCGGTCACGTATGTATGCTCTGATTTGATCAGCATTCGTATCTTCAGCTCGGAATGCTACATATAGATTAAGTCCATTCTCATAAATGTAAGCCGTAGTTTTTTGTTTTGCCGGAGTATTTTCATCGGGGCTTGTTTCATAAGCAAGATCAATTTTTAAAGCACGCTGCCAATGTGGCTCATTCATCAAGCCATCAATGGTTGCGGCTTCTTGAATTGTTGGTAACTCATGATTTTTGAGTGAATATTCACCATCCTGGGCATTTATACTAAATCCTAGGTACAGTGCAGCAACTCCCAGTATTAATTTCCTGAAATTCATTTTCGTTCCTTTTAAGATTCAGACCAATTCATCCTGGTCTATTTTTAATATATGTTAATTTTGTTGAGTGTATTTTTTATGAAGTTTTCTTTGAAACGTTTAGATAGTCATGTGGATTTTGAGAAGCCCCATTAAGTAAAACTTCAAAATGCAAATGTGGACCCGTTGAATTTTTACCACTATTCCCTGCTAGAGCAATTGTTTGCTTGCATTTAACCTTTTGTCCAACAGACACTAAGTTGCTTTGAATATTGGCATAAAGTGTTTGATACCCATTATCATGTTGAATGACTAAGTAATTACCATAACCCTCAGAATACTTAGATTTAACCACTACACCATCAGCTACACTTATTACCGCATCTCCTTTGTTCACCACAAAATCGATACCGTTATGCATTTTCTTACCAAATAATTTGTAGCGTTTAGCGCTTTTACCATAGTCAGAACTTATTCTTTTTCCCTTTACCGGCCATTTATCAAATGAAAAATCAGTAGATTTGTTAGAAAAAGAGTAATTTTTCTGATTATTTTGGTTTACGACAAGCCTTTCATTCTCTATAGCGTTCACTATTTCAGATTTATTTTCATTCATATAGGTACGAATTAAATTAATTAGGTCTTTATCCTCAGACTCCATTGCTTTTAGCAAAATAATCCCATTAGGCTTAGCCCCTTTTTTCATAAAATGCTCCGCCAATCCATTTTCTCCATTTTCTAATGCTTGTAAAACATTAAGCGAATTAGGAACCGCTCCTTTTTCAATTAGCTGTCTGGCCAAAGTCGAGTTATCCAATTCTAAGGCCTGAGTGATATGCAAAGTGTTTGGAATGGCACCGTCATTCAAAAGGTCTAAAGCCAGTTGAACATCATCCATTTCTAAAGCTTTGACTAAGGCTATTGATTCTACATTCCCACCATTTTCTGACATATCACCAATAAAGTTAACAACACCAGCAGCAATTTCATCACCTAACTGCTCTCCAAACTTTTGACTGGCCTGTTCTAATCCTTCTAAATCACCTAACTTTTCTAAAGCACCTAAAGCCTTTAAACTCGCTATGGATTCATAATTTTCCATTTCTTCAAAGTCTTCCCAATCGATATTTTTATCATTAGAACTAATTTCACCAGAATAATTTTTCTGTATTAGTTCAATTATTTTTTTATCACCAGTTTGCATAGCAACGATGAGAGCTCCATCTTCGACATCAGCTCCTGCATCAAGTAACCAAGAAACCATTTTTCTATCACGTGATTGAATAGCAACAATTAAAGCCCCATCGTCTATATCCGCACCTGCATCAAGTAATTGTTTGGCAATTTTTGTTTGTCGGTTTTGAATAGCAATAATCAAAGCACCGTCATCAGGATCTGCTCCTGCATCCAGCAACCACTGCACCATTTCTGTATCACGAGATTGCAGAGCAATGATTAAAGCACCGTCGTCAATATCAGCTCCCGCTTTTAGTAAACGTTTAACTAATGGTTTATTACGATTTTGAACGGCCATCACTAAAGCACCATCATCTGGATCGGCGCCCGCTTCAAGCAACCAATCAATCATCTCATTGTCTTGCGACTGTATGGCAATAACCAAAGCGCCATCATCTACATCTGCGCCTGCTTTTAGTAAACGCTTAACTAATGACTTGTTTCCACTTTGTACTGCCATAACCAAAGCGCCATCATCAGCATCAACTCCTTGTTTCAAGAGCCAATCAATCATCTCGTCATTTTGTGTTTGAATAGCAACTATTAATGCAGCGTCATCAATCTCATCTACTTCTTTACTCAAACGCTTAGCTAGCTTTTTATCTCCATTTTGTATAGCAATAATCATTGCGCTGTCATCAACTTCTACACCATGTTCAAGAAGCACATCAATCATATCCATGTCTCGATTTTGTACTGCTACAACGAGAGCTGCTTCATCAGTTTCAATGTCTTGCTTTAACAAATATTCTACTAAGTCAATGCTTTTACTTTGCACTGCAATGACCATGGTTGAATCGTCAGCTTTTGCGCCTTGTTTTATTAAATACTTTGCTATTGGCTTATTCCCAATCATTGCTGCTGTCGACAAGGCATTTGCCGCTTCATCAATTTTTCTACGAGAACTTCGGCTATAAAATTCTGCACCAGCTTCATGCAAAAATTCAACCATTTCTAAATTACCTTGCAATATTGCGGCATTAAGAGCTGTACGAGGCATTGTTGGGCGTTTATACACCTTATTTATATCTTTACCTTTTTTAAGTAAACGCTTGACGGCTGAATAATCGTTATTCCAAGCTGCATGTAAATATGGAGATTTACTCGCCTTAATTGACGGTTCTACCTCAAGCTCTACAGAATTATTTTTACCTCTTTTGATTAAGAGTGAGCCGCTGCCATACTTACCATTAGTAGTCTGGATGTGATTGATTGAAACCTCATCATCATGCGAGTATGAATAGTTATGACCATTAGCACCATAGTTTGATATCACATTTGGCCTTACCGGAGGAATATGCACCGGTGGCACTCGCGGGTCATGCACAGGATTGGCATCATTATCAAGTTCGACTCCATTTAGTAGAACTTGCGTTCCTTTGTCAGAAAAATTGATCTGTGTATCCGGAACCGCTTTGGCTGAACCCGTGTTATTCCACTTATTTTTAGCTTTATTTTTATTTTTTAAATCTACATTTTTCGTGTTACTTATTGCTTGTTGTTCATTAGCAAAATTTTCTGGAGCGCTTGGCCACATAACCGCACTTGCACTCAAAGTTAGGAACAAACCCGCAGTTGTTGCAAGCAGCAATTTCCACGAATTTTTAACCGCATGATCAGAAGATTTATTGAGTAAATTTTGTATTCTACGACTCAGTTGACTATGTGAGCGTAAGCATCCAACTGCTAACACATGTGGTTGTAAATATAATGACTCTGCAACATTTAGTAAATTATTTGCATAAGTATGACCTTTACCATCATGCGTCAATACCCAATCGTCACATGCAGACTCTCGCTCCAATTCTAACTGACGCGACACATACCAAACGGCAGGATACATCCAAAACAATATATTAAGTAAACGCTGAATAGTATTTACTAATGGATCTTTTCTAGCTATATGCCCTAACTCATGTGTAAGCGTTTGGTCAAAAATATCATCGTCAATTTCTTCACGCCAGACCATAGGTATTGCGACCCATACTCTTACCAAACCAACTGTCATCGGTGCATTGATGCCAGCATGGAAGCGTAACAATGGCTTTTCTTTAATCTCTAAACGCTCGCACAACTGAGCAAAACGCCTTTCAAAATACGGAGTAACTGAATCGCTTTGTAGCTCTAACTCACGAGCGGCTCTATATTCACCCCACAAACGTCGCACTAAATATAATGAACCAATTAACCAGAAAATAAATATAGCTTTTACTAAACTAGGGAAATTTAAACCTTTGCTATTAGACGTGGCAAGCAACGCAGAATCAGGCTTAGTGGTATTACTATTCACGCTTGTATTTATTTGAGCCGTTTCAACATTTGACGCAATATTATTACTGTCGTTGTTTATATTTTTATTTATAAACGGCTTATTTTTATCAACAATCAACTCCGAAGTATTATCCTGAATTGTTGCCTGAGGAGTAATTGGTTCAAACTTCTGAGCCGTGAAAAACTCTAAGAGATTAATGTTTACACTAGGCTTAGGCACAAATACCAACAATGGCATTAACATAAAACTAATTAATGTAATTAGCCAAATATTATGTCTTGTAGTTGCATTCAATGACTTTCTACTGGTAACAAATAAAGCCACTAAAGCGACTAAAACAATTGCTACAAACCAGTGACTTATTAATGACTGTACAAAAAATTCAGCCATTGAATCCTGCGAAAATAAACTACTCATTTCCCTTCTCCTTGTTCACTAGCATTTAATAATTTTCTCAACCTATCAATTTCCATGACATCAACATTTTCATCTTGAATCAAATTTTGAACTAAAGCCTGAGGCGATCCATCAAAAAAATTCCCTAAGAAATGTTTCAAGGCCGATGACCTAGCTGCTTTACGATCAACAATAGGTGTATATACAAATGCTCTACCCTCTTTATGATGATCTAAATAACCTTTAGTTTCCAAAATACCCATCATGGTTTGCACCGTGTTGTAAGCCACGTCTTCCTTTTCACGTAATGCAGTGGCAACCTCACGTACCGAAGCTGATTTGAGTGTCCAAAGAACCTCCATAATTCGAAGCTCTCCATCGGTTAAGGTTTTTGAAGGTTTACGTGCCATAAGTTTATCCTGCCGTTCAGAAAATAAGGTATATGTTCATTCACTTTTATTTAAAACTAATTCATTAGTCCTAAATAATTAGGACTTGAATTCTACGCCTAATTCACTCGCTGTCAACTAATTCTTTAGGAGTTTATTTAACTTATTGTTTTTTAATGATTTTATCTTTACTTTGGTGAGGGAAATTCAAGTATTTTGCCAAAGCCATTTATTTCGTAAGTTTTCAACACGGTCATCACTGGTTGTATCAATCTGCAATTTCCAGTTTTGTATCTGAGGCTCCGCCAAACGAATTTTTGTTTCAATCAGTCTTTCTTGTCTAAAAACCAATAACTTAACTTTTTGCCCAGCAACATATTGTTTAGCTAGGTTTTGTAAGGAAACCCTATTCACTTTCATTCCATCAAATGCCACAAGTTCGTCACCCGCAGCTAATCCTGATGCTTCAGCAGCACTACCTGAGTGCACAGTTTTAATGAATATTTGCGGTCCTCGCATTTCTATATCGCAACCAAAATGTTTAGTAATACGTTTATCTAGTTTATCAACATGCGTTTCACTTTTAACTCCCACATTTAGAAGTAATGTAGTAATTGGTTGATCCCCTGTGCCTCTGACCCAACTATCAAAAAACGCTTTAAGCTTTAAACCAGACAATGTTTCACAAATATTCTCGAACTCACCTTCCGGTAGACCAATGGCTTTTTTACCATAATGCGTCCAAAGATAACGCATCACATCGTCTAAGCTAACTTTACCTTCGGTTTTACTTTGCAATGTTAAATCTAAAGCCAATGCGGTTAGCGACCCTTTCGCATAGTAGCTCACAACAGAATTCGG
>CALHVH010000020.1 GCA_938039225.1 uncultured Gammaproteobacteria bacterium | reverse complement strand
ACATTAAAGGCATTATTGATTTTTGGCGCTGCAGCGGCTAGTTCATAGACTAGTTTTTTTTCGTCGGGTTTGAGAGGTCTTCTTTCTATTGAGTTTTTTCCGCCTTGAACAACATGCGCACCACGTACACCCATATAATCTTCGAGTTTGATTTTATCGGCAAGATTAAAGTCTTTTTGTTTGTCTGGATTAACCCACATCAAAACATCGGTTTTGGGATGAACATAAAAAATAGGGAGATTAGCTTTTCTAAACACATGACAGGCAGCAATATTCATGGCCTTGGTGCCGCCAGCGGCATTTAATGTCAAATCATTATTTTTGTTTTGTGAAATCAAATTATTTAAGGAGTCTTGTATGCTGTGTACATTCCAAGCATCTTTTATCCGCCATTGTTTAACTGAAAATCTACGTTTTTTTAAAGTTGCGCTAAGCCAGTCCACTTTATCTTGCATTTCATCAGTGGCTACAATAATCACTTCATGTGGTTTGGTTCGCTTATCCAATACAGGAGTAATAATGGTATTGGGTTGATCGGTAATAAGGCAAACATGAATGCGTTTTTTATTACTATGCTGTGTCATTGCTTTTTAGTCTTGATGATGGACTTTTAGTGTAACAAAAAAAGAGCGGGCAAATGCCCGCTCAGTGTTAAGGATTGTCGATAGTCTTAATGAATGCCTTGACCATAGTGTCTATAATGTCTACGCGGTGGAGGAGGAGCGTATTGACCGTATCTTTCATTATCCCAAATACGGTTATGTCTTCTCTTTGGTCCTCCACAAGAGGTAATGCCAATCTCGCAAAGTGTCTCTTTCCACTCATACTTAATGATGTGTTTTATCGCAGGTTTACGTTTTGCCGTAAATTGAACTCTACGAGTTGGTGCATAACGCTCTTCACCATACCCTGTTCCTGCGTCATCAAGTGCTTCAGATTCATACGCACCGTGTTTTTGTGACTTAGACTGTGGTGCCTGACTTGATTTGCTTTTTGATTTAGCATTCTTGTCTGACTTGTTTCTATAGTCTCTATGTCCATAGTAGGGATTGTAATCATCACGCTCTTGATACCAACGACCATTTTTCTCTTTGAATACAGCTACGGCGATTACGCCCATGGCCGAGGTATCTCCAAAAGTACGGTCCGCATAGGAATCAGGTACATCGGTAAAGTAAAACTCATTCACACGATTCTTACTGCTTCTCCAACCTTTATAGGTTGCACGTTGGTAAGGATTAAGAATATACATACGTTCATTAGACTTAAGGTAAGATTTTTTACCGCTGATGATGTTGCGACCATCTACAGCAATTACTAATCCAATACGCTCATTAGATTTGTTCTTAACTTTAATGCCATAAGATTTACCATCTTTAGCTTCGAGATAAGCCCGTTTTACTGACGAACCATAGTTATTCACTGGATACTGTTTATAGTGTCGTCCGTAGTCACTAACCACATCTATATCAACAATATTACGATTGTTAGAATAGCGATAGTCATCATGTCCAGCCATAAGCTGAGGAACTGAGAATAAAGCAATTAGGCTTATTAAAAAGTAAAAATAATTGTTAGGTTTAAAAAATTTCATAACAGTGCTCCTGTGAGTGGCCTTGAGAGTTTTTCTCAAGATTCGCAAGTAGTTTGCCTTAGTCACTATGAATTCAATCTGAACATGAGAAAAATGTTTATTCAGTTTGAATTCAGTTACTTAGCAAATTTTCATTGCGTACTGATTGGAACGGCAATTAGTTGGGAATGGGGTTAAACAGGGTGAAAATAATTAACAATAATGCTCAGGCAGCTGGATGATGTTAATTTGAGTTTTGCTGTTTTTATAGTTTTCATGCAGAAGTCGGTCAACTTTTTCCGAAAATACTTTATCTGCTCTGCTTGCAAGCACGTTAACCGTTGGTGAGAAATTGCCGATATGGCTTAGATGATACTTTTTTAGTTGGGATTCCAGTTGTCTAGCAATGGCAGCGCCGGTATTAATGGTGACGACCGAATGCATGAGTTGATGAATCAGTTCTTCAATTAATGGGTAGTGCGTGCAACCGAGCACAATGGTATCAACACGTTGGTTTTTAAAAGGATCAAGATAAACTTTGAGTAAATTTTTGGTCTCACTAAAGTTTGGATACTCATTTTCAATAGCTAGAACCAGACCTTCACAGGCTTGCTCAAAAACCTCCACATCCTTGCCATGCAAATTGCGTAAGTTTTCATATTTTTCGCTTTTTAATGTTCCAGCTGTAGCCAATACACCAATTTGTCCTGTTTGGGTAATTTCACAAGCCGGTTTGACTCCCGGTTCTACTCCGATGATGGGAATATTGTAATTTTCACGTAATTCTTTGACCGCCGCAGCTGTGGCAGTATTGCAAGCGACTACAACAGCTTTCATGGGATAAGCAGTAAAAAACTTTAATATGGCGTGAGAGCGTTGCCGTATTTCATTAGCAGAACGATTTCCATAGGGGCAGTATTTATTATCGGCCACATACACAAAGTTTTCTTCTGGCAGGACTTTTTGCAAAGCGGTTAGCACCGTCAGTCCACCAAGACCAGAATCAAACACACCGATAGGCCACTTTGGGTCAAGTTTAAGCGTGCTTGAGGCTGTCTTTTGAGAATTCATTTAAATATATTGTATGACACTAATTCGGTCTAGTGCTTGATAATCTTGTAAACACAGAGAGTAATTAAGTTTATTCTCAGCCGCTAATTTTCGAATATCTTCAGCTTGTTCATGCCCATGTTCAATCAGAATAAAGCCATCTTTTTTTAGATAGGTCTTTACTTCACTTAATAGTTTTTCAATGATGGCTAGTCCATTATTTTCAGCAATTAAGGCATGGCGAGGTTCATGCTGCATGGTTTGATGCAAGAGATAAGGGTCGTCCTTGTCAATATACGGAGGATTGCTAACAATTAAATCGTATTGATTTATTGGTAGTGCTGAGTACAAGTCCCCGCTAAAAAATTCTATATTCTTAAGCGCTAAGTTATTTAAAGTTCTTTTAGCAACTTTTAAGGCCTGCATATCTATATCTGAAGCATGAATAGTGGCAAGCGGACATTCACTGGCTAGTGCAAAAGCAATTGCGCCTGAACCCGTGCAGACATCAGCTACTAAGTATTCTGTATCAAGTGGAATAATTTTAAGTGCATGTTCCACCAAAATCTCTGTTTCAGGTCTGGGTACTAAAGTATGTTCATTAACTTCTACATCAAAGGTCCAAAAGCCCTTGCTACCTAAGATATAGGCAATGGGTTTGCCCGTTAGCCTTTGTTCGATATACCCTATATAGGCTTGTAATTCATCTTTGGACAGATTTTTTTCAGGCCAGGCTTTTAAAGCACTTCGGTCGCATTTAAGAACGTGGGCGAGCAAAATTTCAGCATCAAAGCGGGGTGAGTGACTGACCGGCTTGAACTGTTCTTGCGCCTTGATTAAGGCTATTTCAATAGTCTGAGCGCTATTTTGAAGCGATTCTGATGTGAGACTGGTTTGCATACAGATAATTGTAGTGGCTTGACGTACAATAAGCAGAATATTTTGCGTATTTTTCGGCATTAATTTTTAAAGGATTTGTATGAGCAAGCAATCGAATTTGGCGGTTTATCCTAATGTTCTCTCGATGATTGGTAATACCCCATTGGTAAAGGTCAATCGCCTAGATACCGGCGTATGTGATTTGTATCTTAAATTAGAGAATTTAAACCCAGGTGGTTCGGTCAAAGACCGCATTGGTTTGCAAATGATTGAAGAAGCCGAAAAGCGCGGCACGATTAAGCCTGGAGATACCCTAATTGAAGCGACCGCTGGTAATACTGGTATTGGTTTGGCTTTGGTTGCTGCTCAAAAGGGTTACAAAATGGTTTTGGTCATGCCAGACAAAATGAGCCGAGAAAAAATTGATATGCTCAAGGCAATGGGTGCTGAAGTCTTAATGACTCGTTCTGATGTGGCCAAAGGTCATCCAGAGTATTACCAAGATTTGGGCAAGCGCTTAGCCGAAGAAAATGGTTGGTACTTCATTAATCAATTTAATAATTCTGACAATCCTAAAGCACATGAATTAACCACAGCACCTGAAATTTTTGAACAATTAGATAATGATGTTGATGCCATTGTTGTGGGAGTGGGTTCTTCAGGTACCATTTCTGGTATCACCGCTTATTTAAAAAAGCATGCACCTAAGACTGAAGTTATTCTTGCCGATCCGGAAGGTTCAATTCTTGCCGATTATATTAAAACCGGTGAAATAGGTGTGGCGGGTAGTTGGCTGGTAGAAGGTATTGGAGAAGATTTTATTCCCGATATTTGTGATTTATCTCAAGTCAAAAATGCTTATACCGTTAGCGATGCTCAAGCCTTTACCGCTGCGCGTGAAATGCTCCAGTTAGAAGGTATTTTTGGTGGTCCGTCTTCAGGTACTTTATTGCATGCAGCCTTAGAGTATTGTCGCGCTCAAACTGAACCGAAAAAAGTGGTTAGCTTTGCATGTGATACGGGTAATCGTTATTTATCAAAAGCCTTTAATGCAGGTTGGCTGTATGACATGGGATTTGAAGATCGTACTTTTAATAAATCAAAAAAAACGGGTAAAACTAATGCGGTTAGAGCCATTGTTGGCCGGCTTTACGAGCAACGTCAAACCATCGTGGTTGCTCCAACTGACAGTTTGTTAACTGCCTTAAAACGTTTTAGAGATAATAGTATTTCGCAGTTGCCTGTTATTGAAGATGGTGAGTTTGTTGGAATCCTTAGTGATCAAATGGTCATGGAGTACACCAATTTAGACTCTGGAAAAATGAAAGATCCAATTTCGAAAGTTGATACCAGTGATTTTCCAATCGTAACCTCGTCAAATACATTGGAAGAAATACAAAGTGTGCTTAAAAAAGTGAGTTATGCAGTAGTCTTTGAGAATGGTAAATTTTTAGGTTTAATTACTCGCATTGATGTATTGAATTATTTGTACAGACAAGATCGTTTTGAGAGTAACTGCGAAGAGTGTTGAGTTGAATGCAAAAGAGATTATACGTCGCCTAACTTCTTGCAATAACATTAAAATAATTTAGTCATTGCGAGCCATAGGCGCGGCAATCTGTTTAATAATATTTAAGAGAGTTAAAAATTAATGGCTAATGAAGACAAAGCATTTGCAACTCGTGTAATTCATGCGGGACAAAAGCCTGATGCATCCACTGGAGCAATCATGACTCCAATTTATGCAACGTCTACTTATGTTCAAAGCAGTCCTGGAGAACATAAAGGTTGGGAATATGCTCGTAGCCAAAACCCTACTCGCGATGCCTATGAAAAATGCATGGCGAATCTTGAAGGTGGAGCAAGGGGCTTTGCTTTTGCATCGGGTATGGCTTCTACCAGCCATATCTTAGAATTACTGGATGCGGGTTCACATATAATTGCTATGGATGATTTGTATGGCGGTACATATCGTTTATTTGAGAATGTACGTAAACGTTCATCCGGTTTGGATTTTTCATTTATAGATATGGCTGATGAAGCTTCATTGGAGGCAGCATTACAACCAAATACAAAAATGATTTGGATTGAAACCCCAAGTAATCCTATGTTAAAGCTTGTAGATATCCATATGATTGCAGCTTTTGCAAAAAAACATAATTTAATTAGCGTAGTGGATAACACGTTTGCCACTCCGTATTTACAAACTCCATTAGCATATGGAATTGATATTGTTACCCACTCGGCTACAAAATACTTGAATGGTCATTCCGATATGGTTGGTGGTATGGCCGTTACACGAACTGCTGAGTTAGGTGAAAAACTTGCCTATTTGCAAAATTCTGTGGGTGGTATCCAAGGCCCATTTGATAGTTTTTTGGCGATGCGCGGACTTAAAACTTTGGCAATTCGTATGGAACGCACTTGTGATAATGCAGAAAAAATTGCGCATTGGCTTGAAGGGCATCCTCAAGTTGATAAAGTCATTTATCCTGGTTTAAAAAGTCATCCGCAATACGCATTGGCTCAAAAACAAATGTGCAGAGGAGGTGGAATTATCACCTTTTTTAGAAAGGGCGGTTTAGCTGAGTCACGTAAATTTTTAGAAAAAGTGAAAATTTTTGCCTTAGCCGAAAGTTTAGGGGGCGTTGAGAGCCTAGTTGATCATCCAGCTATTATGACCCATGCATCAGTTCCTGTTGAAACACGACAAGCAATTGGGATTCATGATAATTTGATTCGATTATCTGTGGGTATTGAGGATGTTAACGATCAGATTGCTGACTTGGAGCAAGCTTTGGGTTAATGAGTTCGAGAGAATATATAACAAATATACAATGCGTTTAATGTCATTCCCGCGGACGAATACATGGATGTAGGAGTTAGAATAATGCAAGGAGCAATTATCGAGACGGGAATCCTTTAATAATTTTAAACTACTAGATTCTCGTCTTTGCGAGAATGACGGAGATGAGCTTTATGCACAAGTATCGATTTATGGTTTGTTTATCTATGGCATGTTTTTTGCTAACCGCTTGTGCGAGTTCAGCGGAAATACAAAATGAATCTCAAAATAACTCCAGTCTTAATAAAGGAGTTGTATTAAATCTCGAGCAAGCCAACCGCCTTGCACAATTACCCATAGATTGTATTAATACAGAGTTCCCTAATAAGCTCAATGATGTTTTGGGTAGTGCAGAAGATTTAGGAACGCCACGAGAATTACATCCTGCCTTTTATGGTTGTTTTGATTGGCACTCGGCTGTACATGGTCATTGGTCCTTGGTTAAATTGTTAAAACTCTTTCCAGACTTAAATAATTCAGCAGAAATTAAACAGAAGCTCTTGGCCAATATCTCAAAAGAAAATATGCAAAAGGAAATTGAGTTTTTCTATGGACCACATAATAAGTCATGGGAACGTACTTATGGTTGGGCGTGGTATCTAAAGCTAGTTGAAGAACTACATACTTGGGATGATCCAGTAGCACGTGAATTAGAGACCAATCTACAGCCTTTGGCAAATTTATTAGTAGAACGTTATTTTGAATTTTTACCAAAATTGTTTTACCCAATTCGGGTAGGTGAGCATCCAAACACAGCGTTTGGAATGAACTTTGCTTGGGATTATGCCATTGCTGTAAAAGATGAAAAATTTCAAGTCTTATTAAAAGAGCATGCGCTGCGCTTCTTTGCCGATGATAAGCAATGTCCGATTAATTATGAGCCTAGTGGTTTTGATTTTCTTTCACCGTGCTTAGAAGAAGCAGCTTTAATGCGACGAGTTCTTGCAAAAGAAGAATTTAGAGTTTGGATGAAAAGCTTTTTGCCACAAATGCTTAATTCGGATTTTGAGTTTCCGGTGGGTAAAGTGTCTGACCGAAATGATGGTAAGTTAGTGCACTTAGATGGGGTTAATTTTAGTCGTGCCTGGTCATTAGCGGTTATTTCTAAAGATCTACTAGAATATAAACATTTAAATGCTGTAGGTACCCAACATATAAACTATTCTTTACCAAGTATTGTGGGTGATAGTTATGAGGGTGGTCATTGGTTAGGGTCTTTTGCTATTTACGCTTTAGATTCTTATTAAATATAACTTGAACTAATTACACACCATAACTAAGGACAATAACAACGATGTGGAAATTTTTAAAAAATAGAGGTCCTGGAGCCATTGTTACGGCAGCTTTTATTGGTCCTGGTACGCTAACGGTTTGTACCATTGCTGGCGTCGAGTTTGGCTATGAATTGCTCTGGGCATTAATTGTTTCAATTTTCGCTACCATTGTGTTGCAAGAAATGGCAGCACGTTTAGGCTTAGTCAGTCAGAAAGGCTTAACCACAGTAATACGTCAAGAAATCACACATCCTATTTTTAAAGTCGCCGCACTGCTATTAATTGTTTCCGCTATTGTTATTGGTAACACCGCCTATGAGGCCGGGAATATCAGCGGTAGTGCTTTAGGTCTTGGAACCCTCCTTGATAAGAATGGAGTAGTTGGTGCTTTTGGGATCAATATTAACTTACTCAGCATAATTGTAGGAACTATTGCTTTTGTATTATTGTTCGTTGGTAGTTATAAAGTTATTCAAAAGCTATTAACCATTCTTGTTGTGATTATGAGTGCAACTTTTTTAATTACAGCTATCCTCAGTAAGCCTGATATTGTCTTAATACTTAAAGGCATGTTAATTCCTAATTTAGATAAGGGGAAATTACTTACAGCAATGGCCTTAGTGGGAACCACTGTTGTTCCTTATAATTTGTTTTTACATGCGGCTTTGATTAGCCAGCGATGGAATACGCCAAGTGATCTGGCCGAAGTTCGCTTAGATACTTATTTTGCCATTATTTGTGGCGGTATAGTTTCTATTGCGATAGTTATTTGTGGTGCTCAAGTTCAAGGTCAATCGGTTACTAATGCGGCTGGACTAGCCTTGGGTTTAGAACCAGTATTGGGTTCTTATGCAAAGTACTTTATGGCTATTGGTTTATTTGCAGCCGGAATTACCTCAGCAATAACAGCACCTTTAGCGGCAGCCTATGTCGCTTGTGGGTGTATGAATTGGTCCACAGAAATGAAATCGACTAAATTCCGATTAGTCTGGGCCTTTGTGTTGGGGGTAGGAATAATCGTCTCAAGTATGAGTATTTCATTAATTGATATAATCCGTTTTGCACAAATTGCTAATGGTATTTTATTACCGGTAATTGCTATATTCTTGGTCTGGATTATGAATAAGCAGAATGTATTAGGTGATTTTGTTAATTCTAAAAAGCAAAATACCTTAGCTACATTAATTATTTTATTTACCTTGTTTCTTGGAATTAAGAGCATAGTAAATGTATGGGTGAAAATTTTTGCATGAGACAATTTGATTTAAACTGCGACCTTGGTGAAGGAATGAATAATGAGGCTGAACTAATGCCTTATATTAGCTCTTGTAGTGTGGCGTGCGGTGGTCATGTGGGTGATCAAAGTTCTATGCAAGATGTGGTTTCTCTAGCCTTAGAGCATGGAGTTAAAGTGGGTGCACATCCTTCTTATCCTGATCAAAAAAACTTTGGTCGAAAAATTCTGGATATAAGTAATGCTGAACTGTTAACAAGCTTAATTGATCAAATACAAACATTACAAAATATTACTGATTCCTTTCATATGAAGCTTAATCACGTAAAGCCACATGGCGCTTTGTATAATTTGGCTTGTGTAGATAAAGATGCTGCAAAAGTTGTTGTTTCGGCAATGCATTCATTTGATGATGATTTAAAACTATATGCTCCAGCCCATTCACTCATGGCCGTAGAAGCAATGAAGCAGGGCATTACAGTATTTACTGAAGCCTTTGCAGATCGACGGTATAGCTCAGATTTATCTTTAGTGCCTCGTTCTCATGAACAGGCTCTAATTTTGAATAGCGATGATATTTTTCATCAGGTGTCCAGCATTGTTAATGGCAAGGTGCAAACTGTGGACAATGAGACGGTAAACATTCAAGCGGAAACTATTTGTATACACAGTGATACAGAAAATGCAGTGACTTTAGTTAAAGATTTGGCACAAAGCTGTAAGCGTGTTGGAATTAAGATTACTTGAGTGACGTGGAAAAATTACCAATAATTTTTAAACGTTTTGGCGATAAAGCCATTTTAATTGAATGGCCTGCACAAATAGACTCCCAGCTACTTAAATTACGTATCGCTTATGAGAAATTGATTTCGGAACATTTCAGTTCTCAATTTCAAAACACACTCATTGATATTGTTCCAGCGTATCACTCAATCACACTAATTTTTCAAAATGAGATTGTGAACTGGAACAAAATAATTCAGTACCTTAAAACGCTTTATTCACAATTGAATGTTTTACCGAACTTAAACAGTCGAGTTGTACATATACCCGTTTGTTACGAAAATAGTTTAGCCAGTGATATAGAGGAGTTCGCAAGGTTAAAAAAAATAAGCATTCAAGGAATCATTGACTTACATACTCAGCCTTTATACGAAGTGTACTTTTTTGGTTTTTTACCGGGGTTTATGTATTTGGGAGGCCTAAACAAAAAGCTTCATCATCCACGAAAAGATAAACCAGGATTAACCGTTCCTAAAGGGGCTGTAGCGATTGGTGGTCAACAAACGGGTATTTATCCGATAAATAGCCCGGGGGGCTGGCATATAATTGGCAATACGCCTTTGGAGATTTTTAATCCATATATTGACTCCTCATCCATAGCTGTAATGGGCGATAAAATTAAATTTATAGCTATATCAGTGCAAGAATATTCACAAATTCAGCAATCCGTTATTGACGGTACTTATCGAGTTGTTTACGAGAACTGCCATGATTAGAGTGCTCAAAGCTGGTTTATGGACAAGCATTCAAGATCGGGGTCGTTTTACTTATAAACATCTTGGTGTTCCAAGCGCAGGGTGTATGGATCAAGTTTCTGCCGATTTGGCGAATTTGCTTTTAAATAATCCAATCCATGCCGCGGTACTGGAAATGACAATGATGGGACCCGCACTTGAATTTCAATCTTCGTCTCACATTGTGGTTTGTGGGGCAGATATTTCAGCTAAAATAAATCAACAGCCAATATCAGTCAATTGCGTGTATAAGATTCAAGAAGGTGATGTACTTAGTTTTGCTCATTTAAACTATGGTGCGCGGGCCTATCTTGCGGTTAAAGGTGGGTTTCAGACAGAAAATGAACTTGGCTCAAGAAGTTATTATCAAGGAATTACCCGTCAGGCGAAATTAGAGAAAGGTGATCTACTGGATATACTTCCTCTTCCAAACAGGGATTTCCAAAAACATGCTTTGGTTAAGGTAAATAAAACACATTTTTCAAATGACTGTATGTCTTGCTTTGCGGGTCCAGAATATGCATTATTGAACGCTACGCAAAAATCAATTCTTGAAAAACAGTATTTTACTTTATCAAGCTTACAAACACGTATGGGCTTTCAATTAACCGAAACGATAAGGAATAATTTGAATCCTATTTTGAGTTCAGCTGTGATGCCAGGAACAATTCAACTGACACCGTCGGGAAAGTTAATCGTTTTGATGAGAGACTCTCATACAACGGGAGGATATCCCAGAATCTTACAACTAAATGAATCTTCGATTAATCAGCTTAGTCAAAAACGACCTAATGATAAAATCATTTTTAAGCTAAAAAATACCTTATAAAGTATTTGCATAATCAATGGCTTGTTTTAGATCATTCCAAATATCTTCAGCGTTTTCCAAGCCAACAGACATACGTACCAATCCATCATCAATGCCTTGCTTGATACGCTCTTCAGGAGTACATAAAGAATGTACCATGCTGGCCGGGTGTTGGATAAGTGTTTCAGCATCTCCTAAACTAACTGCTAAACGAATCATTTTAAGTTGGTTCATCATACCAATTCCAGTTTGTAGTTTGTTTTTGCTTTTTAGAGTAAAGGCCAGCATTCCGCCAAAACCTCGCATTTGCCTTGATGCTAACAAGTGATAAGGGTTATTACTATCACCGGGATAATAGATTGTTTCCACAAGAGGGTGCGCAGCAAGGTGTGAGGCAATTGTGTTGGCGTTTTCACAATGTTTTTGCATGCGTAAATCTAAGGTTTTTAGTCCACGCATTAGTTGATGGGCAGTTAGTGGAGTCATAACTGCACCTGTCATATCTTTTAAGCCCTCAAGACGTACTCTTTGCATCATTTCATGTGTCCCAACAGCTAAACCGGCGATAACATCACCATGACCACTAATGTATTTGGTAGCTGAATGAACCACTATATCGGCACCTAGCTCAATGGGATTACAAAGGTAGGGGGTAGCGTAAGTGTTGTCCACAATCATTATGGTGTTTTGTGCTTTTATTAACTTGCTCACAGTTTCTATATCTATCAAGCGCATATTTGGATTTGTTGGAGTTTCAAAAAATATAAGTTTTGGCTTAGAGGCTAATGCACTTTTAAGCGCTGAATGGTTTGTCATGTCAACACAAGTAACGTTAATACCAAACTTGGTTAATCCATGTTGCATGAAAGCGAAAGTGCAGGCATATAAAGTTTTATCAACCAGTATTTCGTCACCGCTTTGCAAAAGTGTCCACAGCACAGAGGTAATTGCCCCCATGCCAGAAGCAAAAGCGACGCAGGCTTGTGCTTTCTCTAATTTAGCAAAGCGCGTTTCTAAAATTTCAACTGTAGGATTACTAATACGTGAATAAAAATGACCAGGCTCTTCTCCAGAGAACCGAGCAGCACCTTGCGCTACGTTTTTAAAGGCGTAGGTCGAGGTCATATAGATTGGCGGGATCAAAGAACCATGTAGCTCTAATTCTTCAAACCCATGATGGATAGCTGAGGTGCTAAAGCTGTTTTTATTGATAGTCATTTCTATCCCCACCGTGTATATTCAAAATAAAATTATGACTAAATAGCCGAGCAATTACCTTGCTATATATGCTATAAATGATTCTAATTTTGATAGAAAATGCTAAAATTTGGTGATATATGGATGAAACTGATAAAAAAATTATTAGAGAGCTACAAGCAAATGGGCGTTTGAGTAATGAAGAACTGGCAAAAAGAGTCAATTTGTCGGCCTCACCATGTTTGCGTAGAGTGCGTTTATTAGAGAAGCAGGGCATTATTAAGGGCTATGCTGCTGTGGTGGATCAAACACAGGTTGGTTTACCGGTTACGGTGTTTATGCGAATTCGTTTAAATCAGCATTCTGAAAAAAGCATACAAGTATTTGAATCCGAAATTAAAGACATTCCAGAGATACTTGAATGCTATTTGATGACAGGGGATTGGGATTATTTGATCAGAGTCATTGTTTCCAGTTTGCAAGACTACGAAGAATTTGTACGTCGAAAGATTCATAAGATAACTGGTGTATCATCTATGGATACAAGTTTTGCCTATGGAGAAGTAAAACGCACAGCAGTATTCCCAGATAGATAACTCTGAAATAAGTTTTTATTCGTAAGTTTAAAAGTAATAATTTTTTAATTGAGAAAAATATCGAAGAACAAATCACAAGCTGGTTAAGCAATAATAAAGATATTGCAATCCTTGCAGTACCCGCATTCGCATTTTTAGAGGCCTGCGTTGGCATAGGCTTATTCATCACTGGAGTCATTCTATTAACAATCTGTACAGTGCTTTATACCAATGGTTTAGCCACGCTGCCGCAGATGTTGCCATTGGCTTTTATTGGAGCATTATTAGGTGACCACTCGGGTTATTGGCTGGGTAGGTATATTGGACCAAGTTTTCATCATTCGAAGTTTGCACATAAATACAAGACTAAAGTTGAGAAGGCTGAAGAGATGATTCGCAAACGCGGATATTGGGCTATATTTATTGGCCGACTAATACCAGCAATTAGAAGTTTGATTCCATTAATTACTGGTATTAGTGGTATGTCTAAATTAAAGTATTTTACTTATGATGTTTTAGCTTGTTTGCTTTGGTCTAGTTTATTGGGTGTATTAGTGGTTGGGATAGACAAGATATTTTAAATGTCTAATCTCATTAATCGTCGTACCCACTAACTAGGCTATTAATATTCTGTGGTATAACCTTAAATGAATAGGGTAAGGAGAAAGTCACATTATCTTCGCCTTCACGCTGCCAGTTCATCTCATTATCCATGCCATCTAGAATGACTCGATATTCTGGCCCTAAGGATTTAGTAATGTGATTGATGTCTTTGCTAATGGCAGAAATTAATTTTTTTCGATACTGTCTTGGGTTAACAATACTGATTTCTTCATCAGCATAATCAAAAACTTGTGTCCGGCCAGCACGTTCAATAGAGTTTGTGAAATTCTCAAATATGCTTTCTAGCTTAGTGTCTTTGTCACGATCTTTGAGATTTACTTTGAGAATTACATTCAAGCTGCCTTTACGATTTACATCACCATAAAGTAACTCAAAGTCTGAAGCCGAATCTACGCTGTAGAGTTTACTGTCACCCCTTGAAACCTGAATTTTGTCATTCTTTTTTGCTTGAGCAAGTAAATTTATAAAGGTTTTTTTAACATCGGCTTTTCGCTCATCCACTTCTAGAGAGTCATTAACCAAGCTGATTTCTTGTAATAAAAAATCGCCTGTGGTTGTATAAACGATGGGACCTGAGTCAATATTTCTTGTACCTGTTACAACAATTTCTTCAAGATAATCAGCAAAAGTATTTTGCATTGCAAATGTGAATAAAGATAGTAAGACGATTTTTAGTAGGCGCATGACATTTCCTTTAAAAACTAATTTTCTCAGTTGAGGCTTATGTTTATAGTAGTCGTGCAATGCTAAATTAACAAGGATTTATTTGCTCATAGCATTATATGCATTAAAACCGCCATCCAGTGATGTTAGATTTGTAAACCCAAGTTTTTGAAGGGTTTCAGCTGAAGTGTAAGAACGTTTACCACTGCCACAGTAGAGCAATATCGGTTTGTTTTTTAATTCTGAAAGACTTTGGTTTTTATTGTTTTTTTCTAAAAACGCTGGGAGTTCAGAGGCTATTTGACCCATAGGAATATGGATAGCTTTAGGTATCATGCCAACTTTTAATTCATTGGATTCTCTGACATCGATAATTAGGTATTTATCGAGAGTATTTTCTGTAAGGTCGTTTACCGTTATTTCTTTTACGGGTTGCTTTGTATTTGTGCTGCTTGTAAGTTCGGCCTTATTTTGGCTGCAAGCTAATAGTAATACGCTGAGGAATGTGAAGAAAATTATTTTAAATAAAGTCTGCATTATATTCTCCAAAAAAGAAAAAACTTCACGTGATTTATTTTATTCAAACCATGGCGCAACTGGTAATCCTTTTGAGCGTAAAAAATCAGGGTTTGCTAGTTTGTTTTTGTAACGTGTTCCTAAGTCACAAAGAACGGTTACGATGGTTTTACCTGGACCAATTTTTTTAGCTAATTGAATAGCTCCAGCAACATTAACACCGCTTGAACCACCCACGTTCAAACCTTCATATTGCATAAGGTCATAAATCACAGGTAGAGATTGAGTATCGGGAACTTGAAAGGCCATGTCAACCTTTGCAAGTGCCATATTGGCCGTAATGCGAGAAGTTCCTATGCCTTCAGATATAGAAGAGCCTTCGATTTTCATCTCGCCGTGTGTGTAATAATTATATAAACCAGATCCGGTTGGATCGGTTAGAGCGATAGTAATATCTTTATTTTGTTCTTTGAGATAGCGGCCGACACCACTGATGGTACCGCCTGTGCCAGAAGCAAATGCAAATGCATCAATTTTCCCTTTGGTCTGTTCCCAAATCTCAGGGCCGGTGGTTTTGTAATGCCAGTCACTGTTTGCAGTATTATCAAATTGCTGCATCCACACTACGCACTCACCACGAGCTTTCATCTCATTAGCCAATCTTTCTGACTGATGTACATAGTTATTTGGATCTCTAAATGGCACCGCGGGTACAAGACGTACATCAGCACCATACATGCGTAAAGTGTCAATTTTCTCTTGGCTTTGAGTTTCGGGCATAAAGATAACCGTTTTATACCCTAGAGCATTTGCAACTAATGCTAAACCAATACCTGTATTTCCAGCTGTACCTTCAACAATGGTTCCCCCTGGTTTTAGGGTTCCATTGGCTTCGGCATTGCGAATTAAACCCAAAGCGGTACGGTCTTTGATTGAACCACCTGGATTTAGATTCTCACATTTAGCTAAAATTGTGCAGCCAGTCTCTTCAGAGGCTTTTTGCAGTTTGATTAGAGGCGTGTTTCC
The DNA here is from genome assembly GCA_938039225.1 of uncultured Gammaproteobacteria bacterium. GTDB lineage: Bacteria > Pseudomonadota > Gammaproteobacteria > Steroidobacterales > JABDMI01 > JABDMI01. The sequence goes on along the minus strand of CALHVH010000020.1, from coordinate 10,726 downwards.
GATTTGTTCAATGATATTTTTATGATAGTTCATAGCATTTAGTATTTATAAGGTTCCTATAAGGACCTTATATGAGGGCTGGTTATTTCAATTCAAGATTATATGTCTTGAAAGAAGTTCTTTCGATAACATATAGCAATATGCTTATATCGAATTATTCATCCGTGCTCAACTCAGCTAGTAAATCGGCCTGATATTCATTAATAAGTGGTTGAATCACAGCACCTAAATCACCTTCCATAACTTCAGCAAGCTTATATAAGGTTAGATTGATCCTATGATCTGTAACTCGGCCTTGAGGGTAGTTGTAAGTGCGAATACGTTCAGAGCGATCGCCACTTCCAACTAATGACTTTCTTTTACTGGCTTGCTCATTTTGTTGTTTATCTTGTTCGGCTGTTAATAAGCGAGTTTGTAGCAAGGACATTGCTCTAGCCCTGTTCTTATGTTGCGAACGCTCATCCTGACACTCAACTACGGTACCCGTTGGTAAATGCGTTATGCGAATTGCAGAATCGGTTTTATTTACGTGCTGACCACCTGCACCTGAGGCTCTAAAGGTATCCACACGTAAATCGGCTGGATTAATTTCTGTCGCTTCAACAGCATCAAGTTCGGGTAATACGGCAACAGTACAAGCCGAGGTATGTACTCGGCCTTGAGATTCTGTATCGGGAACACGTTGTACACGATGAGCACCTGATTCGAATTTTAGTTGAGAATACGCACCATTACCTACAACGCGGCTAATAATTTCTTTATAACCACCGTGATCACCTTCATTTTCAGAAAGGATTTCTACCCGCCAGCCTTGCGTATCAAAATAGCGAGAGTACATTTTAAATAAGTCACCAGAAAAAATAGCGGCTTCATCACCACCAGTACCCGCTCTAATTTCTAAGAAGATATTGCTGTCATCATGCGGATCTTTAGGGATTAATAATTTCTGTAATTCCAGTTCGCCTTTATCAAGGTTTTGAGTAATTTCATTGAGTTCTTCTTTGCCCATGTCTCGAATATCAGGATCAGAATCTTTAAGCATTTCTTCAGCTGCTTCTTTGTCTTCCAATAAACTCATGTGCAGATTGAACTGTTTAACTACGGGTTCAAGGTTTGAGTATTCTTTTGAAAGCTCTCGGAACTTATTTTGGTCATTAATGATTTCGGGCACGGCAAGCAAGCCGGCAATCTCTTCAAAACGATCGCATAGAGTTTCTAGTTTTAGCTTAATAGAATCTTTCATAAAGGTTTATTTATCTTTGTCTTGATCGACGAGAATTTTAAGGATGTCATCAACACGTGCAGAGTTCTCTTCGCTAATACTCGTACGAAGTTCTTTGGTTGGTTGATGTAAAAAACGATTAGTTAGTTGATGGGCAAATTGAGTTAATATTTTTTCGGCATTATCAGCAGTGAGTTTTTCAATCGCTGTACTTAATAATTCATCTCTTTGCTCCACAAAGTGTTCGCGTAATTCGCGTATTGCAGGACTAGCTTCACGTAAATTTTTTCGTTGTGTAAATAGCTCAAGCGCTTCATTCACTATAGTTTGTGCTTTTTTAGCTTCTTGCTTACGTGCATCTTGGTTGCCGCTTACAATCTCATGTAAATCATCAATGCTGTACAAGTAAATATCTTCTAGCTCTTTACTGGCGGGGTCTATATCGCGTGGCACGGCTAAATCCACAACAAACATAGGTTTACGTTTGCGCGTTTTTAAGGCCATTTTAAAATCATTTACATGCAATATTGGTTCAGGGCTTGCGGTTGAGCTGAAAATTATATCTGCCTCAGCCAAATGCGAAGTTAAATCTGATAATACTATAGAGTAACCATGAAATTCATTGGCTAAGCGATGCGCGTTTTCAATCGAACGATTAGCAAAAACCATGCGCTTACAACCTTGTTGGTGCAAATGCTGTGCTACCAGTTCGATGGTTTCGCCTGCACCAATTAAAATAGCGGTGTGCTTCTCAAAACCAGAAAAAATTTTCTGTCCTAAATTTACACCCGCAGAAGCTAGAGAAACCGAATGATTCCCAATTTTTGTTTGAGTACGAATTTTCTTTGCAGTATGAAATACAAATTGAAAAGCATTATCTAACTCTTGTTTAACTGATCCATGCACATTCGCAACTTGATAAGCACTTTTAACTTGGCCAAAAATTTGTGGTTCACCAAGTACCATCGAATCTAATCCACAGGAAACCGCAAGCAAATGACGCAAAGACTCTTGTTCAATTTTGAAATACACAGAATGACTTATTTCATCTTGTGCCGTGGTGTCTAAAGTGTGACTTTCTTTCATCCATGTCAGAAGTTTTGTTTGTAAGTCTTGAGTATTTTCAGAACTGTGTGAAACGTAAATTTCAGTACGATTACAGGTTGAAAGTATGACGCCTTCTTTAACACCATCTAATTGACATAAAGTGTCTAAACTATGAGAAATTTCTGCCGGATTAAATGCTACGCGTTCTCGTAGTTGTACCGGAGCAGAGGTATGATTAATACCTAATAATGCAATTGCCATACAACACCACTAATGCTTTGCGCAGTTCGAAAAAATGGGTAGAGGAGTGACAATGGTCATGTGGATTGCAGAATTCCCTAAAGGATTGAAGGTAAATAAGTATGAATCAGGCCGTATTATAAATTATTTAGTGTGTAAAAGGGTATCAAGCCTAGACTATCAACAAAACTAAATGATGTTTTCTGCGCCATATTTTTTCTTAAATATCAGTATAATAGTTAATCTTTGCGGGCCAGGCTGTGGCGATACTCAGTCTGGTTTAGCGTTTCAATCATGAGAATAATGAGAATGACTTCAATTTTACGTACATCTAAGTTAATTAGTGTTTTGTTTATAGCTTTATTTTTAAGCGCTTGTATTACGCAAGCAGTAACTATTCCAGCTCAAACAGCCACTCAGGCAGCCAGTCAGTCGGCTCAGACAGCTGGACAAACAGCTGGACAAGCGGCACAAATTGCTACTGGCGGTGACGACGACGCAAAAAAGGACTAGCGCAACAATCCTTTTTTCAAACGGCTAATTCATCTGACTCTGAAGAACAGGGTCAAGTGAAAACAGGATTGGCTGCGCAAAGTACGGCAAATTTTTCTCGTGAGCAATCCGCCGACTCAACTTCTGCTAGTGCAAACTCTTCTGAAAAGAAGCGTAATCCTGTATCTGTTACACAAGCGCCGACACGTAATAAGAATGCTGAAATTGACCCAGGACGTGCTAATTCACCCGTTTTAAATCCTGGTAAAAGTACCAGTCAGTCCTCTGTTGTAAATAGTTTGCCTAAAACTGCTGAGAAAGTTGACGACACAAAAAGCAAGCGTATGCCATGGGAACAACAATCGGCACAAGTCGCTACTGATTCCACGAATTCTCAAGCTAAAGATTCCAATAAAGAAAGTTCCTTACCTTGGCAACAACAAAGCAGTGCAAAAGCGGATGATTCAGAGATAAATAACAATGAGCCTAAATCCAAAGATAGGCTACCTGTTAGCCAACAATCTGCGGCACAAACTTCTGGTTCGGCGAGTAATGATCCTAATAAAGCAGGCACAATGCCATGGCAGCAACAAACAAGTGCCAAAACGGATTCAGGGGATTCACAAGTAAGTGAAAATACGGACAATTCAAGTACTAACTCGGAATCAAAGATACGTCGCGTTGTTATCGATCCAGTTACTGGACTATATATAGAAACAAGTTTGAGTAGTGTGAATAATGCTGCAAGTGGGAGTAAAAATATGAGTTTTGAAAATCGACAAGAAGATTTACTTGAATGGCCATTTTGGGAAATGACCGGACGTATTGGTTTGACCGTTTCTAAAGATTCTTATAACGGCAGTGTGTCTTGGGATCAAAATGGAGAGGCTATAGATTTTCGTTTTCGCGGACCTTTAGGTATTGGAGGGGTGCGAATTCATGGCGACTTGGATGAGCAGGTTAGAGTAAAAACTACAACTGGGCAAGATTTCACTGTTAGTGATTTTGAAACCGAGATGCAGGCACGCATGGGATGGAGCATTCCAATAAACAGTTTGCGTTATTGGGCTTTGGGTATCGTTGATCCTGAAGTAGACGCAGATGTAGTTCTGAATGATGCTGATCTTTTAGAAGAACTGGTGCAGGGAAATTGGAAAGTGGTATATGAACGGTATCAAGAAGTTGATGGTGTTGATCTACCTAAGAAATTCAAAATTACCGGTCCAGATACTCGAATTAAAATGGTCGTAAACGACTGGACTATTCCAGGTTCTGAATAATTTAGCGTAGTTTATCCTCAAATCAGTTTAAATTTCTTAAAACTATGGCAACAACGATTACACGTCCTGCATCAGCCTTAGATTGGTCGCGTTGGTGGCCAGCGCCGGCAAAGCTAAACCTTTGTTTACATATTTTGGGCCAAAAACCAGATGGTTATCATGAGCTAGAGACCGTCTTCCAATTGCTCGATTTGCATGACTTAGTTAATTTCTCAGCGCGCACCGATGGCAAAATCGTGCGCACAGAAGGAAAAAGTGAAATAAATCCTGATGAGGATTTAGTCGTGCGAGCGGCGCATGCTTTAAGAGATTACACGCTCACAAAAAAACCACAGGTCCCAAAATATTGTTCAGCAAAAAAAGGCGTGAGTATTCGTTGTCGTAAGCGTATTCCACTGCAAGCAGGGATGGGGGGTGGTAGTTCAGATGCAGCAACTAGCTTATTGGTGCTAAATAAGCTCTGGGAGTGTGGTTTGAATCAGTCTGAGCTTATGCAGATAGGGGCTAAATTGGGCGCAGATGTGCCCTTATTTGTGGCCGGTCATTCAGCTTATGGTCGAGGAATAGGCGAGAAACTCGAGCCCATAAAACTGCCAGAAAGCTGGTTTATTATTGTTAAACCCGATGTGGATTTATCTACGCAAAAAATCTTTGCAAATAGTGGATTGACACGCGACAGCGACGCCCTCACAATACACGGCTTCTTCGAGCTGCTTGGGGCAATGCATGAGTCATTACCTGGGCAAAATGACTGCCAGAATGTAGTTTGTGAAGAAAATGAAGAAGTAGCTCAAGTGATTGATTGGCTTGATAATTATGGACCAGCAAGATTAACCGGAACCGGTTCTAGTGTTTTCTTGCCTTGTCGTAATGAGAGCATAGCAAAAGCTATTTTTGACCAAGTTGGCTTAAGTAAAAGTACGCATAATTGGCAATTAATGATTGCTAAGGGCCTAAATAGGTCACTTCTGCATAAGATGTTAGATGAAACAAAGCGTATAAAAAGAAAGTCAAAGACAAAAGTTTAAATGAACAAATGGGGTGTAGCCAAGCGGTAAGGCATCTGGTTTTGATCCAGTGTACCGTAGGTTCGAATCCTACCACCCCAGCCATTTTCATTGTGACACTCGCGGTAGAGTGCACTGTTTATAAATACTAAAAATTTTAATTTAAGGTCAATTTCCTGACCCGTTATAAATTGGGAACTACAAATCATGGTTGGCAGACTTTCGATTTTTTCAGGAAATTCTAACCCCGGTCTTGCTGCAGGTATTGCAGCTAAACTAGGTCTTCCTCTAGGGCAACGTAAGGTCACTCGTTTTAGCGATGGTGAAATTGCGGTTGAGATTGAAGAAAACGTTCGAGGTCGCGACGTATTTATTATCCAACCGACCTGTCCACCGACAAATGATAATTTAATGGAACTCTTGGTAATGACTGATGCTATGCGTAGATCGTCAGCTGCCCGTGTCACAGCCATCGTTCCTTATTTTGGTTATTCTCGTCAAGATAGACGCCCACGCGCAGTTCGTGGACCTATTACTGCAAAGTTAGTTGCCAATATGATGGTACAAGCAGGTATTGAACGCGTTTTAACAATTGATTTACATGCCGATCAAATTCAAGGCTTTTTCGATATCCCAGTAGATAACGTTTATGCCTCGGGTGTATTCATTGAAGATATTCGTAAGAATTATGTCGATGAGAATATGATTGTGGTATCACCAGATGTGGGTGGTGTAGTAAGAGCACGAGCAATCGCTAAACGTGTGAATGATTCTGACTTAGCCATTATCGATAAACGTAGACCTAAAGCCAATGTATCCGAAGTAATGAATATTATTGGTGATGTGAAGGGCAAAGTTTGTGTTTTGATTGATGACATGATTGATACAGCTGGAACCTTATGTCATGCCGCTAAAGCCTTAAAAGATGAGGGCGCCGATAAAGTGGTTGCTTATATTACGCATCCGATATTATCTGGTCCTGCTTTAGAACGTATCAATGCCTCTGTGCTGGATGAATTGGTAGTTACCGATACCATTCCACTTAATGAAGTAGCACAAGCTTCAGATAAAATTCGCCAAATTACCACTGCTGGTATTTTAGCGAAAGCAATTCGTCGTATGACGGATTATGGTTCGGTGAGTTCGATTTCTAACGACTAAAGCTCTCGAGTCCCTTGAAATCAGAACGATTATTCAGGGTCTGTAACTATTTAAAGATGTCCTCGATGACTGTAGACAGTATCAAGGATTTCATTTTGAACAATTGGTGGTCGCAACTGATTGTTCGTAACCGCGTTGAAAAACGCATAACCGATACGAAAGTATCATGATGGAGATTAGCAATGGCTGATTTAAATTTAACCGCGCAACTACGTGAAGACAAAGGGAAAGGAGCGAGCCGCCGCCTACGTCGTACAGGTTGGGTGCCGGGTATTCTATATGGTGGTGATAGAGAGCCACGTTCAATCGCACTAAAAGATAATGAATTAAAAAATGCACTTAAGAATGAATCATTTTATTCAAGTATTTTTACCATTACTGTTGGTGATGTTTCACAAGACGTTGTATTAAAAGATATTCAACGTCATCCTGCTCGCGAAGAAGCAATGCACGTTGATTTAATGCGTGTTACGGCTGGACAAGCACTTAAGACGAATGTCCAATTCCACTTTGTGGGTGAAGATATAGCGCCTGGTGTTAAAGAAGAAGGCGGAGCGATTAGCCATAATATGGTTGATGTTGAAATCACATGTTTACCTAAAGACTTGCCTGAGTTCATCGAAGTTGATGTATCAAAACTTAGAAAAGATGAAACAATTCACTTAAGTGACTTGGTTCTTCCAGAAGGCGTTCAAATTGTTGAACTAATGCATGGTTCATCTCATGACCAAGCTGTTGTTTCAATTCGTGCTACTCGTGTATCTAAAGATATCGATGATGCGCCTGCTGAAGCTCCAGAAGTGGCAGAAGGTGATGCTACTGAAGGTGGCGACGCTTAATTGCAATTGCATGATAGTAAAAAAACCGCTGCGGTCTAACGGCTTCAGCGGTTTTTCTTTATACTGTTTAGAATTATTTTTATTAAATAGATAGATCGATGTCCATTCTTCCAAACAATCCTCCCAAACTAATTGTTGGCTTAGGTAATCCTGGAGCTGAATATCAATATACACGCCACAATGTAGGCGTATGGTTTGTACACTCTTTAGCAAGGCGTTATGGAGCTGATTTTAAACTTGAGAAAAAATTCCAAGGTGAAATAGCTGAAATTGTAATCAAAGGTCATAAGATTCGTCTTTTGTTTCCAATAACATTTATGAACCTAAGCGGTCAATCAGTACGTGCTGTTTGCGATTATTATCAAATTGAACCAGAAGAAATTTTAGTTGCACACGATGAATTAGATTTAGCCGTGGGTGATATGCGATTGAAATTTTCAGGTGGTCATGGCGGACATAATGGCCTGCGTGATACTTCACAACATATGGGTAAAGACTATTGGCGTTTACGTATAGGTGTGGATCACCCAGGAAATAAAAAACAAGTTAGTAATTACTTAACTAAAAATAAAACTCCTAGAAAAGAAGAAGAGCTTATTTTGGTGGGTATCGATAAAGTAGTTAAGCTTTTTGAAAAACTGATGCATGAAGGTTATGAAAAAACGATGCATACTCTACATCAAAAAGCATTAAGTCCTGAAGAGTTAGCCGAAGAAGAAAAAAGACTGGCTGCAAAAAAAGCTAAAAAAGAAGCCTGGCTAAAAAAGAAGGCCGAAGCGAATGCAGAGAAAAAGCAAAATGCTAAAAAACCGGACAATATTAAAGAAAAGAATTTAATTAATAAAACCGTTCTTCAATTAGCGATGGAAAAAGCTAAACGTGAAGAAGAATAATTATGTGATAGTCATTGCGAGGAGCATGGCGACGCGGCAATCTGTTGATAATGTCGAGATACTAATAAATATACCAATGCATCATGAGATTGCCACGATTTCTGCGAAATCTCGCAATGACGTGGTGTAAATAAAGAATTAAACTTAAGAAAGAGAAAAATTATGGCTATTAAATGTGGCATCGTGGGCTTACCCAATGTTGGAAAATCAACATTATTTAATGCATTAACCCAAGCTGAAATTCCTGCTGAAAACTATCCCTTTTGTACTATTGATCCAAATGTTGGCATAGTCATGGTTCCAGATCCACGTTTGCAGGAACTGGCTAAAATTGTAAACCCACAAAAAACCTTGCCTACAACTGTTGAGTTTGTGGATATAGCCGGGCTGGTTGCAGGAGCCGCGAGTGGTGAAGGCTTAGGGAATAAATTTTTAGCGAATGTACGTGAAACGGACGCCATTGCTCACGTAGTACGTTGTTTTGATAATGAAGATGTTATCCATGTAGCGGGTAAAGTTGATCCGCTTGATGATATTGAAGTGATAAACACGGAGTTAGCCTTAGCAGACCTGGAGTCCGTGGATAAGCAGTTATACAAAGCAACAAAAAACGCAAAGTCTCAAGATAAAGATGCTATTAAGCTGCGTGATGTTTTACAAAAAATGTCAGCTCATTTGGGTGATGGCAAGCCATTACGTACTTTAGAATTAAATGAGGCAGAACAAGACACAATAGCAATATTGCAATTCATAACCGATAAACCTGTGATGTTTGTAGCCAATGTAAATGAAGACGGTTTTGAAAATAACCCATATCTTGACCGAGTACGTGAGATTGCTGAAAAAGAAAATGCGGTAGTGGTTGCAGTGTGTGCGGCCATGGAAGCTGAAATCATTCAGCTAGACGAAGATGAGCAAACTGAATTTTTAGCGGAAATGGGAATGACCGAACCCGGCTTAAATCGTGTAATACGTACTGGTTACGATTTATTAGGTCTGGAAACGTATTTTACGGCTGGTGAAAAAGAAGTAAGAGCTTGGACAGTGAAACGTGGCTCAACCGCACCTAAGGCTGCTGCGGTTATTCATACGGATTTTGAAAAAGGTTTTATTCGAGCCGAAGTTGTTGGTTATGATGACTTTATTAAGTATCAGGGCGAAGCGGGTGCAAAAGAAGCGGGGCGCTTTCGTTTAGAGGGTAAAGAGTATATTGTGCAAGAAGGCGATGTAATGCATTTTAGGTTTAATGTTTAAAGGCTTTACAATATTTCACTTCTTATACAAGTAAATCGTTGCATGATGTCAATAATAATAAATTAGGGAATTAAAATGTTTGAGAGTATTTCAGAGAATTTTTTTGACATATTATTATCTGTAATTGAAATCGTATTGGTAATAGGTCTTATCTATTACGTCAATAAACGTATGCATGAAGAATATGACGACCAGCCTGGAATGGAGTTTAGGCGTCAGATGATTATGATTGCTGTTGGCTTATTTGGCTTGGTTTTAATTTTAGTGAGTTTGCCAATTATTGATAATGACTTACGTGGTCAGTTATTAGGTTTACTAGGTATTTTACTCTCTGCCGCCATTGCATTATCCGCCACAACTTTTGTGGGTAATATTATGGCCGGTATCATGTTGCGTACCATTGAAGGCATACGTATTGGTGACTTTATACGGGTTAATGAACATTTCGGACGCATCACAGAAATGGATATGTTACACGTAGAAATTCAGACTGAAGACAGAAATTTAACCACTATTCCAAATATGCATTTGGTCACCAACCCAGTCAATGTATTGCGTAAATCGGGTACTGTGATTGGTATTGAGATTGGATTGGGTTACGACACACATCGTTTAGTAATTGAGAAACACTTATTAGCCGCGGCAAATAAAACCGGTTTAAAAGATCCTTTTGTACAAATTAAAACCTTGGGTGATTTTGCGGTTACTTATCGTATAGCGGGTGTGCTAGAAGATTTAAAAACTTATATTTCTTCCCACTCAGGTTTGAAAAGAAATGTATTAGATCAATTGCACAGTAATGGCATAGAAATCATGTCGCCGGCGTTTATTAATACCAAACAGTTGAATGTAAAAACACAGATGATTCCCGCGGCGCCAAAAGTTTCAGAACGTCATCAAGGTCCAACGGTTACACCAGATAATATTATTTTTGATAAAGCCGAAAGAGCCGAATTACATAGTGATTTCTGTAAGCGCTTGGCTGATGTACGTGAACAGGGCAGATTGATCGATGAACAATTGGCGCAATTGGCTGAGGGTGACGATGCCACTGCACTTAATCTGAAAAAGAGCAATTTGACTGCGCGCGAGCAACAGTTAGTTAAGTATATCAATAAGTTAGAAGCGAGAATGTCTGAGCAATAGAGCCTCATCTTACTGCTATTAAAGGCTTTCTTGGAAATACAAAAAAATAGCTGCAGGCAGTTCTTGACAGCTAGCTCACAAAGCAGGAAAATGCCGCCTCTTTAGTACATTCTTGTACTGAAACTGACTTAAGCAACATGCTTAG
>CALHVH010000019.1 GCA_938039225.1 uncultured Gammaproteobacteria bacterium | reverse complement strand
ACTAGTCGATGAGTGTCAAGATACCAATGGTGCTCAGTATGCTTTAATGCAAGCTTTGATAGGCAAAACTGGCGAAAAGCCCACTCATCATTTCACTGTGGTTGGCGATGATGATCAGTCTATCTATGCCTGGCGTGGGGCCCAACCAGAAAACTTACTCAGAATGAAAGCGGATTACCCTGCTTTGCAAGTTATTAAATTGGAACAAAACTATCGTTCCTCAAACCGTATTTTAAAAACGGCCAATGAACTCATTAAAAACAACGCCCATGTTTTTGAAAAAAATCTTTGGTCGGAACAAGGCGATGGTGAACGCGTTTATATCATGCCAACATTACACGCTGAAGATGAAGCAGCACGAGTAGTTGGACGCATACAAAATTTACGCATGCTCAAGTCTATTCCTTATCATGACATGGCTATTCTTTACCGCAGCAATCATCAAGCACGTATGTTTGAAAAGATTTTGCGTCATCATCAAATTCCTTATCATTTAAGCGGTGGCACATCGTTTTTTGATCGAACCGAAGTACGTGATTTACTAGGCTACTTACGAGTTTTAGCGAATCCGGATGACAATACGGCATTTTTACGTATCGTAAATACTCCCCGTCGCCAAATTGGACATACAACTATTCAAGCCATTCATGCCGTAGCTGAAGAAAACCACTGCAGCCTTATGGACGCTTGTATGCATCCTGCATTAAATCACAAAATTGGTGCTGCTCCACGCCAGCGTATTCAAGTATTTAGTCGTTTGATGAGTGATTTAAAACAAACTGCTGATTCTGGCAATGTTGAACAAGTTTTAGATGATTTATTAGAACGCACTGCCTATTCAGACTGGACCTTAGAGCAAGCCAAAAATGAAGACCAAGGACGCAAGCGACAATTACTGATTGTCGAGCTATTTGATTGGATTCGAAATATTCTAAAAAAAGGGACTAAACATACGCTTGGCGATGTACTGAATCATCTAGCCTTAATGAACACTTTAGAAAAAGATGAAGAAGAACAGATGTCAGGCCGCGTTCAATTAATGACATTACATGCAGCTAAGGGCCTTGAATTTCCATTTGTATATTTAGTAGGAATGGAAGAAGGCGTTCTCCCGCATCAAAATAGTATTGATGCAGACAGTATTGAGGAAGAAAGACGCTTAGCTTATGTTGGAATAACTCGAGCTAAAGCTGAGCTAACCATCAGTTATTCATTACAGCGAGTTCGCTTTGGTGAAAGTACAACTACCGAAGCAAGTCGCTTCTTAAAAGAACTACCCGAAGACTGTATTTACTGGGAAGGCAAAAGCGAAATGCCAGAAGAAGAACGCCAAGAAATGAATAATGACATCATGGCGGATATTGAGGCAATGTTGGCTGGATGATAAAGCATAAAAAAACGCAGCTCAAGGCTGCGTTTCTCAAAAACAATTTGAATAATTAATCTTACTGACTATTCTCAACCATGTAATCAACAGCAGCAATTACTTCTTCATCACTCAGATCAGCACGACCACCTTTGGCTGGCATGTATCCTGCCTCACCTTGATAACCATTAATTGCATGCTCATATAAGACTGCATCACCTTGTGTGATACGATTTGCCCAAGCAGAGGCATCAGCAAATTTAGGCGCACCAGCTATACCAGCCGTATGACAAGCACCACAGGCACCTTCATAGATGTTTTGACCATTAATCGGAGCTGCTACTGCTTCAACCACAGGAGCATTTGGATCAACCACTTTAGCCATTTTTGCAGTAGCGATAGGCATTAAGCGCTCTGCTTTAAGTTCTTGAGCTTTAGGATTACTTTGAATTACCTCATCTTGCTTAGCAGAAATTACATTCGCCAATACAAAAATAAAGAAAGTAAATGCTATAAGGAAGCCCAAAATAAGCATAAAGGTGTCCATAAATTCGCGGTCATGTTTTTGATCTTCGTTCACAATTTTCACTCTATGTGTGGTTGACTAATCTTTCCATTATAACGCTTTTGTGCGACTGCAAAAAGTAGATTTAGCACTAATATTTACAATATTAGTGTTCACTTTCACTCTTAGCCATAAACCATATTAATTTAACTTATTAATATATAAATAAAATTTCTGCTCTAAAGCCACTATAATTAAGATTAATTCGTGAAATTCATACAAAGGACTGACTATGTCATCTATTTCTGCCGTTAAAATAAACCGTGGCACTATTTCCAAAACTCATATCATTGATTATAAAAAGCCAACAACCGATGACATGTCGGAAGGCACAGTATTATTAAAATTAGATATTTTTAGCCTGTCTTCAAATAATATCACTTATGCAGTAACTGGAAACTCACTGAAATACTGGAATTTTTTCCCAATTGATGAAGAGCACTCGCTGTTACCAGTTTGGGGTTTTGGTGAAGTGGTAGCCAGTAAACACCCTAATTTTGAAACCGGTGATCGTTTTTATGGCTATTACCCAATGAGCTCTCATATTTTGGTACAACCAAGTAAAGTTAATGCGTATGGTTTTGTTGATGCCAACCCTAGTCGCGTAAGCAATAACCCTCTGTACGATCATTACACGAACGTGAGCACTGATATTGGCTATAAACTCGAAAACGAAGCCATGCTTTCTTTGTACAAACCTCTGTTCATTACCTCATACTTATTGAATGACTTTTTAGAAGAAAATGACTCTTTTGCTGCCGAACAGATATTAATCACTAGTGCCTCAAGTAAAACCGCCTATGGCTTAGCTGCTGTTTTACACGAACGTAAACTTGCTGGAGACTATAGCCCAAGCATTGTTGCTTTAACATCTACAGGAAATGTGGATTTTGTTAAAGGTTTAGCTATTTATGATGACATCATTAATTATTCTGAACTGGATAAACTGGATAACGCTAAACGCACCACTATTATCGATTTTACTGGCAACCAAAAAATGCTCAAACAGATAGCAAAAACTTTAGGTGAGAAACATGCCTATACTTCATTAATCGGTGCCGTACAAAATGACCGCCTAGAAGATGAAGAAGATGCTACAAAACATGGCCAGTTCTTCTTTGCTCCTATACAAGCACAAAAGTGCGTACAACGCTTGGGCCATGCAGAATTCACTAAGCTGTACTCTACTGCACTGAGTAAGTTCATAGAACGCGCCAAAAATTGGATTGAGTTAGAAACTCTTGAAGGTACTGAGCAAGTAGAAAAGAAATATATAGATTTACTTAAAAATTCACCTCCACCTGAAAAAGGATACATTGCAAGTATTAAGTAACTTAATTTATAAAATAGTTTAAAGATAAAACCCAGCTCAAGGCTGGGTTTTTTATAAATTGAGTTTTTGAAAACTAAGAATTATTCTATTTGCGTGTTCTCTAAAAGCTCATTTTTCTTAATCACTTTACCTTTAACATTTAAATCGGATTGCAATTTAGCAACTCGTTCAACTTCTTTTTCAATATATCGAAGATAAGCTTGGGATTCTCTACCACCTGCATTTTGAAATGCATCCTTTGATGCATTTAAATCTTTCAATTCCAAATTACATAAACCCAGCATCGTGTAAGCGGCTTGTCGGTTTTTAATACCATTACTAATAGCACTTTGAGCAGCAACAGTGCATGCTTGCCATTGTCCAATATTCATGTATGACTGTGTTAAACGAATATATTGTTCTGGGTCTCTCGATTCATCTGCTGCAGATTGTAATATAGGTATAGCCTTATCATCGTCACGAGCTTGGAACCAAGAGGTGGCCAATAATTTTTTATTATCTATATCGCTAGATAAGCGACCCGCCTTTATTTCTTTGTCTAATAGTTTTGCAGCTTTGTGAGGAACATCCTCCATTAAATATAACTGAGCTAGATTCTTAATAGTCGCCGCATCGGTTTTATAACCGCCTTCATATAAAATTTCGGTTAACACCAAAAATTTGCGATTATCACCAGACTGACTGTACGCACCTGCTAATTGGTGTAAGTAAGAGTCTTTGGGGTAATAACGAATTAGTTCACGAATAAAGTCTGCAAAGGCATTAAAATCACCCTGCTCATAAGCGGCATGACGTGACATGAGCAACCAATTCTCTTTAGGAGTCCTACCCTGTGTTTTATACAGTTCAATCGCACGTGCAATTGGTTGAATCACTTTAGCATATTGACCAGCTTGATAATGGGCCTGACCTTTAAGCACCCATAGATCAGCAGTGGGGCTTGGAACAATTGCCATTAATCGATTTACCGAATCAAGCCCTTTTGGGTAATTTCCTTGACTAAGATAATGCTGTGTTAAAACCTGTAAAGTAGATTGCTGAATACCAAGAGGAACGGCATCACCTAGAGCCATAAGGTTTTCATAAGATTGTAAAGCCGCATTTATATTATCCATACGGAAATAACACACTGCTATAAAGTTATGAATCTGTACTTTTTCATATGCAGTCAAGTTTTTCCACCCTAGCATGGCGTCCGCTTCAGGAACAGCTGTACCACATTGTGTTGGCGTTGCATTCATCAGTTCTTGTAACTCGAGTAACTTATTACCTACTTTCGGACCTAAGGCTTGTGTTTCCTTAGTCTCGGCAGCGTATACATCTTGCAGTACACCAGTAAAAGTTAGCGCCGCAAAAACCGCAAAAGAAAGGGAAATAGATATAATTTTTCTCATTAGCTATGCCTCTACAATAATTAATTGTCTAACTTGAACGTAAAACGATTTTTCACGTTTGGTACTTCAATCGCCTCACCATTTCGAACAGTAGGTTTGTACTTAAATCTTTTAGCGGCTTTTATGGATGCGCTGTGAAAGTAACTACTGGTGCAATCATTTTGATCAACACGAATATCCGCTGTACCGCCATTAGCCGTCACGGTGTACATTACTGAACAATGACCTTCAACCCCACGATCAGCAGC
>CALHVH010000018.1 GCA_938039225.1 uncultured Gammaproteobacteria bacterium | reverse complement strand
TGCACCTTGCACGAACATGGTGCAACAAATTCTGATATCACTTACAATCAAGTATGCCTACTGAATCAGCAATTAAAACATTTCCCAAAGAAACGCATCAAAATTTTGAGACGCTTGTCATACAGGAACTCAGCACTGCAGTAATTTTGTGTCAGCAATCTGGGATAATTTTAACGGCTAACCCATCTGCAGAAACACTACTTGGAGTTTCTTTACGTAGTGGTGATAATTTATTTCAACGGGTACCCCAAGATGGAATTTTATCCGACATATTTCAAAGAGCAAAAAATGAAAAACAAGCATTTTTAATTCGCGAATTAGAATTACCATTGCTACCGGGTTCTACTAAAAAGCATAATATTATTTTTGATTGTGCAGTTAATCCAGATCATAAAAACGATGTAATTATTTTAGAACTGCACGATAGACAACGTCATAAACATATTCGTGAAGAAAGTGAATTATGGGAGCAACAATCCATAACAAAAAAAATCACACGCCAATTAGCCCACGAAATCAAGAATCCCTTAGCTGGGATTAGAGGCTCTGCACAATTACTTGAAAAACAACTAGCTGAACCACAAAAACGCTTTACACAGCTTGTAATAAGCGAAGTGGATAGACTCGCCTTATTGGCAGACAACTTATTAGGACCGGTAAAAGAACTAAATAAACGTGAACATAATATACATTCGTGTATACAACACGTTTTACAATTAGTTGATTCTGATGGCTCCCATCAAACCAGTATTAAACGAGATTTTGATCCAAGCCTGCCTGAAATTAATATAGATAGAAATCAGTTAGTACAGGTTTTTTTAAACTTAAGTCGCAATGCTGTACAGGTCATGCAAGAACATAAATCTCCTGAGCCCACCTTACTTATACAAACACGCGCGTTGAGTCAATACACTATTGGAAAACAAAAACACAAATTAGTTTTAGCCATTCGTTTTATTGATAACGGACCGGGTGCCCCCAAAGATATAGAAGAACATTTGTTTTTTCCTCTCGTAACAAATAGAGCCGCTGGAACAGGATTAGGATTATCAATTTCGCAACTGTTAATTCAGAGACATGAAGGCTTGATTGAATATAAACGTGATTCAAAGTTAAAAAGAACAGAATTTACAATTTTATTGCCGTATTTGAACTAATCGGCACGGTAATTGCACTAATCATATTAATCATTACTTAAAAAATCAAAGTAATACTTTTATACAAACAGTGTGGTTTTTAAAAGCTACTTACAAAAGACCATATAACGAGAAACACTATGAATAAAGTATGGGTTGTTGATGACGATCAAGGCATGCGTTGGGTAGTAGAACAAGCAATGGAGCAGGCAAATATACCTGTACAAAGCTTTACCTCAGCTACGGCGGCACTGGATGAACTAAAAAGCACCACTCCATCAGTGGTGGTGAGTGATATTCGTATGCCAGGAACAGATGGCATTAATTTCATGCAGCAAATTCATCAACAGCATCCTGATCTTCCTGTAATTATTATGACTGCTCATTCTGATTTAGATTCGGCGGTTCAAGCTTATCAAGGAGGTGCATTCGAGTACTTGCCAAAACCATTTGATATGGATGAGGCGGTTGCTCTAGTTGAACGTGCACTTGAAACCGTTAGCAAAAAAAGCATAGACAGCTCTGGAGTTATTCCAGCTTTAGTTGGTTCGTCAATTCCGATGCAGGAGATTTTCAGAAATATCGGACGTTTGTCGCGTACCAGTGTGTCTGTGTTAATCACGGGCGAATCAGGAACAGGTAAAGAGCTTATTGCTAACGCTGTGCATGAACATAGCCCACGGAAAGATAATCCGTTTATTGCAATCAACACCGCTGCCATTCCTAATGAGTTATTAGAAAGTGAACTTTTTGGTCATGAGAAGGGGGCTTTTACCGGAGCTAATGCCAGACGTGAAGGTCGTTTTGAACAAGCCAATGGAGGCACTTTATTTTTGGATGAAATTGGTGATATGCCAATGGCACTGCAAACACGTTTACTACGTGTTTTAGCCGAAGGTGAATTCTACCGTGTTGGTGGCAATACGCCTATCAAAGTGGATGTTAGAATAATTTCAGCCACCAATCAAAATCTCTTAAGTCAAGTTGAGCAAAACGAGTTTAGGGAAGACTTGTACCATCGTTTAAATGTTTATCATATTGAACTACCGGCTCTCCGAGAACGCAAAGAAGACATTCCAAATTTAATGGAACATCATTTACAAAAAGCGGCTGAAGAATTGGATATGCCTGCCAAAACCTTGAGTGAAAAAGCCAGCGAGCAATTAAAAAACTATACCTGGCCAGGTAATGTTCGTGAACTAGTAAACCTCTCGCAACGCTTAACCATCAGTGCGCCGGGACAACAAATTCAAGCGGCTGATCTAAAACTAAAAACTGCAAGCAGTCCAGATAATACAGACTGGAAACAATACATTCGCACTTGGGCTCAGCAAAGTTTAAATAAAGGGGAAAAAGACTTACTCTCAACCTTAGTCCCTCAAGTTGAGAAAATACTCTTAGAAGAGGCTTTGATAATGAGTAATGGGCATAAGCAGAATGCCGCTAAGTTGCTAGGTTGGGGTAGGAATACTTTAACCAGAAAGCTAAAAGAACTGGAGTAAAATCTATTTATAAAAGAAGCATATTTTGAGCCGATTAATATCAAATATAGTTAATCCATTGTTAATTAATTAAATAATCGGCTCATTAAATCAATGCCCAATCGCCTCTGCATCTGGCCTTCTTGGATCAGCAGCACCATATTTATAGCCATCAATCACTTGTATTGCCTGGATGCTTCCCATCGTTCTTACCTTGCGAACGGTATGCCCCATTGACTCAAGTTCCTCAACCGTGTCATCACTAATACCTGGCTCTACAAAGACTTGATCAGGCACCCATTGGTGATGCATACGAGGTGCATGTGTGGCTTCGGCAATATTTAAACCATGCACAGTGGCGTTCAAAATATTTTGTAAAACCGCCGTGATGATACGACTGCCACCTGGCGAACCGGTCACCATAAATAAATCTTTGCCACCTTGAGCATTTTTCTTGAACACAAACGTTGGGGTCATTGAACTAAGCGGACGTTTGTTTGGTGCAATTGCATTGGCTTCAGTACCAACCAGTCCATACGCATTGGGTACTCCAGGTTTAGAACTAAAATCATCCATTTCATTATTTAATAAATAACCTCCACCATTCACTACCACTTTAGAACCGTATCCAGCATTTAATGTAGTGGTAACAGATACTGCATTTCCTTCTGCATCAATGATTGAATAATGTGTCGTTTGATCACTTTCTTTATCATTAAATTCACCTGCCAAAATATCATCGCTGTTGGTTGCTTGATTAGAATTAAAAGAAGTCATTCTTGATGCTAAATATTTTTTATCTAGTAATTCTTCCATTGGCACTTTGAAAAAATCCATATCTCCTAGATGAGTCGCTCTATCAGCAAATGCTCGACGTTTTGCTTCTGCCATCAAATGGATTGTTTTTGGATCATGGAAACCCCATTCTTTTAAAGGATATTTTTCAACCATAGCTAGCATTTGTAACAATGCAATTCCGCCACTTGAGGGAGGAGCCATAGAAATAACTTCATAGTTCTTGTATTTGCCAATTAGAGGTGTTCTCCAGGTTGCTTCATACTTTTTTAAATCTTCATGTGTGATGATTCCTCCACCAGCTTTCATTTCTGCTACGAATTTGTCAGCGACTTCACCTTCAGAAAATCCTGCTTCTCCATTGTCTCGAATCAATTCCATGGTTCGACCTAAGTCTTTGTTGGTGATGACATCTCCTTTTTTCCAAGCACCATTTTGATTGACAAAAACAGGAAGAGCAGTGTTGAGTTTTTCAAACTTCTCTTTATTGGAATTTAAATTATTGGCCTCTCTTTCTGTCAATTGAAATCCATTATTTGCCAAATCAACTGATGGTTGAACCAGTTTTTTAAAATCTTTTAATTGACTGTATTTTTCAAATGCCTTCACCATGCCATCTACCGTACCTGGTACACCTACTGCCAAGTGACCATCAATGCTTAGTCTAGGAATGACATCTTTTTTGTCATCAAGGTACATATCAGGATGAGCAGCGAGTGGTGCTTTTTCTCGAAAATCTAAAGTAGTTGTTTCACCATTGGCCATTCGAATGACCATAAAACCACC
>CALHVH010000017.1 GCA_938039225.1 uncultured Gammaproteobacteria bacterium | reverse complement strand
GAATTTCGGCTATAGCGCCCATAACCAATGGCTACATTAAGCGGATAGTTTTTACGTTTTGCATCGGCCATGTGATAACTCAAATACATGTCAGGCGTTTCTGAACCTTCAAAGCCTCTATCAAACATAATATCGGTAATGGCCGCTTCTAATTTCTTTTCAAACAATGGGCTGTCATAGACTGGATCAGCAACTTGACGCTCATTTGAATCTTCTGAGTATTGCCACTGAAAGCTTTTATATTGAGAAAAGTCCGCCGTGGGATCAAAGTCCGTTTTAGGAGTGCTGGCGCAAGCGCTTAGTACTGCAGCCATGCATGCCACGGCTAAGTATTTGATTTTGCTAGATGAAAACATGAAAAACCTCATTAATGACTTTGAAACTCTCTAAGTATGCCCGATCAAGCTTAACGCAAACTGAACGTTAGCCGTAATTATATCCTGTAAAAATTACCATCAACAAAAGCGTGACTACCCAAAGAACAAGATAAGCCAAAGAAATCACTGCATAATTTATAACAGTCATTAATCTTCCACGCGAATAAACTACTCTCATTGAGCGATACAAATAATATGGTATACAAAAGATCCACAACAAAATCAAAAAACCATTTAATCCATTCTGCACAACGAGCTGAAAAAGCCCATAAACCAAGACGCTCCAGACTAGTATTTTTATGCTTATTCTGAACCATTTCTGCTTAAATGTAACAATATATTGCTGAATTCTTTTATAGAAAAATAAAAGCGTCATTAATATAAATAATCCTATTCCTAAACAGTAGTCTTGAGAAAAATTTTTACTAACTAATATAGTTGTGAACAAAGAAAAAAATAAGGCCGAAAATAAAACAGCATGATTATGCAGCAAGTAGATTACATGCTCTACATAGTACTTACCTGAACCTAAATAAACTAATTTAAAAATAACAGCGATAAAAGGTAAAAATATAAGCAAAGCCGTTGGCAAGGGCTCTAAAAATTTTATTAGAATTTTACTGTAATTTTTATTTTCTATATCGGCGCCTAAAGTTTCCCCCAAACTTAAAACTTTCTTCTTCAAAGAGCCTTCCATTCCTGTAGGTAATACTCCTTCAGGAATATTATTAAGATCATCTTCAGTCAAATCAAACCTCACTTCAGCACCATCCACAGCCTGAAAATTTTCAGTTAATTGATCTCCATTTATTGTTATATAAGCAATTGTGAGAATACTAAATAACAAATACAAACGAAGTGGCGAAGTAAATTTTTGTCTTTTACCAGATAAATACTCGACCGTTAACTTACCTGGTCTAAATATTAATATATAAATACTTCTCCATAGCTTTGACTCGAGCCCAAAAGTTGCATTGGTTAACTCTTTAATCAAGGCTGTAAAAGTCGGAACCCTTGGCTCTTCCCTTTGCCCACAACTGCTGCAAAATCGCCCTTCTAATTGAGTACCACAATTTGCACATGCTGCTTCCTCTGCCAAGGCGGCTTGTGAAGGCGTTAATATTCTGCGTTGAGCCGTCATTTTATTGGGAAACTTTGCTAAACCTTCAGCTCGCATGCGCTCAGCATCTTTTTCAAAATAGGTATCCAACGACTCTTGATCTACCAAACGATATTGCACACTACGCTGTTTCGTATCTTCATCATTATTTTCAATGACTAAGGTGGCTGCCGAAATAAAGCCCGGGATAGCAAGCATTTCATCAATATGTTTTTGTAACCACGCATCAAACTCATCAATAATGTCATTATCAATGGTTAAATTGACCTCATAAATAATGGGTTTAGCAATTTTCGTTTCGGCTTTTGATTTGATTAGCTGCATTAGAAAAGTATAGAGGAAATTTTACTGCCTTACTATGTTTCATTATTAGTAAAAAGCACTAGATCCCAGACATTACTTTGCAATACTAGGAATTCGGAGAAACACGCGGAGGATTTCTTCTAAGACAACACGTCATTGCGAGACACTCGAAGAGTGTCGCGGCAATCTTTAGTTTTAAATACGGGATTGCTACCTCGCATCACTCCTGACTATTACAAGTAAAAAAGGCCCAGCAGATGTTGGGCCTTTTTAGCAAGCTTTCACCTTAGTTACGCTTAGCTTCCCTCATTATAGTTTTGTACTAAGCCAGGTTGAGGTTTGGCTTTAGTGCCCAATTCATGTGGAGCAAAATCATCTACATTTACAATGTTCATGATTTTATCATCCATGTCTAATAAGAACTCAGCTTCTTCAGCGGTAATAACACCCGCTTCTTGTGCCGCACTATAGGCATCTCTATCATGCCCAGTTGTACTAAACAGTCCCTCTCTTTTGGCCTTGCGTAACTTCTTCAATAATGGCTCGGCTTCAATCGATAGTTTCATCGCTTCTTCTAATAAACCATAAGGATTGCTTGGTTCAACCGTATTGTAAACACCTTTAGTTAAGCGTTGACGAGTTGGTGTGTCCGCCATTAATTTTCCAACAATGTCTTTGTTCCATTCATCCGCCGGTGAATAATAACTACGACCACGTGGGAAAACGCAGAAACGCAATAAACGTGAGATCCATTTATTCGGGAAATTACGTAGCATTTGATGCAACTGTTCTTGGTTTCTGTATAACAAGTCCCTGCATGCCCATTCAACCAAAGGTAAATCTTCTGGTGGGCGACCTTGATCTTCATAATGCTTAAGTGTGGCCGATGCTAAATACATCATGGATAACATATCGCCTAAACGACCAGAGGTTGATTCCATAAACTTCAGTTTTCCACCAAGCGTTAACATGGATACATCGCACACAAAGGCAAACGCCGAGCTGAAACGATTAAGATGTTGAAAGTAACGCTTAGTAGGTCCTTCAACCGGTACATCCGTCCAACGAGCGTAAGTTAGGCCCATCCAAAATGAACGCACGGCATTACTAATGGCATAACCAATATGGCCGAAAAGAGCCGAATCAAAATCTTTTAATCCTTGCTCTTGATCTTCATTGGCTGCAGAGTGCATTTCTTTAAGTACATAAGGATGACAGCGAATTGCACCTTGACCAAAAATAATCAAACTACGCGTCATGATATTGGCACCCTCAACCGTAATCGCCACCGGCATACCTTGATAGGCTCGTGCAAGGTAGTTTTTAGGGCCCATGCAAATGCCTTTGCCGCCGTGTACATCCATTGCATCAATGCCTACCAGACGTGCTGTTTCGGTAAGATGGTATTTAAGAATTGCCGATGGCACCGAGGGCACTTCGCCCAAATCAATTGCACCGGCCGTCATTTTTCTGGCCGCATCCATAAAATAAGTTCGAGCCGCCATACGGGCAAGCACTTCTTCAATGCCTTCAAATTTACCTACTGGCATACCAAACTGTTCACGAATTCGTGCATAAGCAGCCGATGATGAAATCGCTGCTTTAGCACCGCCAGTGGCATTAGACGGTAATGATATACAACGCCCAACAGACAACTGCTCGCATAACATTTTCCAACCTTGCCCAGCTCTTTCTCGACCACCAATAATAAAGTCCAAAGGAATAAACACATCCTTACCTTGTAAGGGACCATTTTGAAACGGTACATTCAGAGGGAAATGCCTACGGCCAATAGTTACGCCCGGTAAGTCACGAGGGATAAGTGCTGCCGTAATACCATAATCTTTAGTATCACCAATCAGTCCGTCTGGATCACGCATCTGAAACGCCAATCCAATCACTGTGGCAACAGGCGCTAGGGTTATATAGCGCTTACTGAAATTCAGCTTTATACCAATAATGTCTTTGCCTTCAAACATGCCTCTGCAGACGATGCCCGAATCCGTTAGTGAGGTTGCATCCGAACCCGCACGTGGACCAGTAAGAGCAAAACAAGGGATTTCTCGACCATCCGCTAGACGAGGTAGATAATATTCTTTTTGTTCTTCAGTACCGTAGTGGTTTAACAATTCACCCGGTCCCAAAGAATTAGGAACGGCAACAATGGAAGAACAAGTCAAACTCACTCCCGAAATTTTAATCAGTACTTCTGAATGAGCTAATGCTGAAAATTCCTTACCCCCATACTTCTTAGGAATAATCATGGCAAAAAAGCCTTTTTCTTTTAAGAAATTCCAAATATGCTCTGGTAGGTCACCAAGCTCATGAGTAATCTGCCAATCGTCCAGCATACGACAGAGTTCTTCGACTTCATTATTTAAAAAGTCGATTTCTTCCTGACTCATTTTGGGCTCAGGAATGTCCAGTAATTTGTTCCAATCCGGTTTTCCAGAAAATAATTCACCATCCCACCATACGGTTCCGGCTTCTAAAGCCTCCGATTCTGTACGTGACATTTCGGGTAGCATAGAACGATAAACGTCCATAAACGGTTTGGTTAGATATTGCTCACGAAAGGATTTGAGATTAAGAATGGCAATCCCTGCAAAACCAATCAGTAAAATCAGTTTCCATAAAAAGCCCGCCTCACCCATAAATAAATACGCTAAAAGCCAAGCCCCAATTGCTATCGTGCTGTTTTGTAAGTTAAATCTTTTGTAAGCAGCCGTCATAAACACCGCTAAAAAAGTAACAATCCAGAATAATGTTGCCATAAGAGTCTCCATGCAGAACCATGAATTATGTTTAGAAGATAACTAATCTATACCATGCCATAGAACAAAGCAATGTAGATTATTTAATATATAGCCAAGATTCTAAAAAGAAATTTCTCGCTCTGTCAAAGTGCGGCTTTCCCCAGGCATTAAGGCATCATCAAGTTGAATCGCACCAATAGCAAATCTATGAATTTCTAGGACTTTATTTTGAAAATGGCCAAACATCCTTTTGATTTGATGATATCGACCCTCTCTAAGTGTGACTTCTGCAATATTCTCTGAAATGATGTTTAGCTCAGCAGCCTGGGTCATTATATTTTCATATGAAAAATACATACCCTCAGCAAATGACAGAACCATCTCTTTAGTTATGGACTGCTCTACTGTCACTCGATAACGTTTAGCTACTTTATTTTCAGGGCTCATTAGAGTTCGCGACCATCGCCCATTATTAGTTAAAAGTAATAAGCCAGTAGAATTGAAATCCAAACGGCCAACTATGTGCAATTGATTTTTGTACGGCACATCCAATAAATCAATAACCGTAGAGTGCTGCTCATCTTTTGTGGCACTAACATACCCTTTAGGTTTATGTAACATCAAATAATGCGGGGTTTTGTTTTGTAAGACCTTTCCATCAATGAGTACATAGGAAAACTCATCAACTTGATACTGTGTATCTGAAACCACATGTCCATCAATAGAAACTCTACCTTGAGCCAGTATGAGCTTAGTGTCTTTTCTAGGAATGTTTAACTCAGAGCTGAGGAACCGATCTAAGCGAGAACGCTTTGAGTGCATGTTAATTCTCTGAGGGTTTAGGAAAGATTGTACAACTTTGTAAGCTCATTATAATGTACACAAACTATAATAAGAATATACATGAAAAAATTAATCAGCTTTTTACCGGTTTTCGCGATTCTAGCTTTTTGCTATTACGCTTTTCAAATCTATACTCGGCTGTCTCCCTCCACAGTGAATGGCTTAGTTTTTTTGCCGTATCTATTGGCATTATTCACCTTACTTTCGGCGATTCATTTTAAAAGAAGCGGTATTCTTTTTTATGCCTTACTTATTATTCTGTTTTATGCCGTTTTAAAATATGCGTCACCACTTGAAAACATAATTTCTACGGTACTAGCGATTATTCTTTGTATTTTATTAATAAGTTATACCTTAATACCAGAACGTGGAATATTCACTCAAAACAATTTAAACGCTTTTTTTATTTTTTTTCTTATCCTAGGAGTTGCTTTTTTCACAGCCACACAAGCACCAACCTGGGAAAGCTTTTTACTGACTGAATGGCTACCCGCCAAATATTTTGATTGGACTGTCCTTTCACAAACAAGCCTTATATTCAGCAGCTTTGGATTTATCGGTTTACTAATCGTTTTTGCACTCAGACCATCACCCTTTACAGCCAGTGCCATTGGTATTTTGTTATTGCTAATCATTCAATTACATTTCGGCAAAACTGAGAAAAGCCTACTTATTTTATCCAGCGGCGCCTTATTACTTTGCCTCTATGCGGTGATTCAAGAGTCTTGGAGAATGGCTTATTTAGATGAACTGACTGGCTTACCAGGACGCAGGGCCTTAAAAGAAAAATTTAACGAATTACATGGCACTTACAGTGTAGCAATGTTAGATGTGGACCACTTTAAAAAATTTAATGATACTTATGGGCATGATGTTGGAGACTCTGTTCTAAGGATGATTGCCAGTAAAATTAGTCAAGTCAGTGGCGGCGGAAGTGCATATCGATATGGCGGAGAAGAATTTTCAGTTGTATTTCCAAATAAAGATAAACAACTAGCTAAAATTCACTTAGAACTTTTACGCGAACAAATTGCCTCACAAAACTTTGTGGTTAACCGAGAAAATCGCAGATCAAAAGCAGCCAAAACAAAACTAAAGAAAAAGAAGACTGTTCAAATCACAATATCGATTGGTCTTGCAGATTCAATAGAGAAAAAGAACCATACACTAAGCAGTCCATGGGAGGTGCTTAAGTTAGCTGATAAGGCTTTATACAGAGCCAAGAAAAAAGGCCGGAACTGTATCTCTATTTAATTTAACTTTATGGAAATGAGTACCTAAATATTTTCCAAATCGTTGTCCCAAACTGTCTAGTTAAAGAAGCCGAGTTATAGGGAATTTTATATCGCTCGGCTAATGCCCTTACTCTAGGTGCTAAGGCTGGATAGCGATTACTAGGCAAATCAGGAAATAAGTGATGCTCTATCTGATGAGATAAGTTTCCCGACATAATATGAAACAACTTACCTCCACGAATATTACATGAGCCAAGCATTTGACGTACATACCACTTAGCCCTACTTTCATCTTTGACCTGAGCTCTAGTGAAATGATATACATCCTTAGGAAAATGACCGCAAAAAATAATTAAGTAGGTCCACAAGTTTCTCAATATATTAGCTAATATATTGGCTAATAATACACAGAAAAATACAGCAAATGGAGAAGGACCAATGCCTGAAAAAGTAAAAGGCAAGGTCATCACTACAGCCAACAACGGCCATAAAATATAATCTTTAGTAATCTGCTTCATCATTTTTGCCCCCGTACGTTGCAACAAGGGACGTATTTTTTCAGTGTGCTTTTTTATTTTAAGCATCTTGCCCAATTCCAATTCTTGAATAGCGATTCCCCATTCAAAAAAGACCGCAAGCAAGAAAGCATACAATGGTTGTAATAAGTAAAAAGGTCTCCAGCGTTGTCGACTGGAAACTCTGAGTAAGCCATAGCCAATATCTGGGTCTTTGCCTAAGACATTGGTCCAAGTATGGTGTTTAATATTATGTGATTGTATCCATTGATCTGATGGACAAACGTGATTCCATTCCCATGAACTCGATTGTATATTAGGGTCTTTCATCCAATCCCACTGGCCGTGTAACACATTATGACCAATTTCCATATTCTCAAGAATTTTTGCTGTTGCTAAGAATAAAGTACCTAAGGTAATTAATACCCAAAAATTGGTAGAACTTGCTAAGTCATGAGACCACGCCGGTAAAAACAAAATGCTGGCATAAATCATAATTCGGCCAAGCAAGCCCAAACTACGTTGAGCTTTGATTACGGCAAGAATGTACTTGCGATCTTTTGCGCCACGACTATCAATCACTTCTTCTCGCATGGCGTCTAGCTCACGGCCAAACTCTTCAATTTGCGGATCGGATAAATCAACCGGCAGACGCGTTGACTTAACGTCGATATCTTTTTGTCTTTCTTTAGTGTTCATACTTATAAATCCAGTTCACAATTACCAGCCGCTGCACAAACACAGGTTTGTATCTTACTGCCAATATCATTAATTAATTTTCCTGTACGTAAATCTCTTACGCAGCCAGACAATAAAGTGGTACTACAACTATGACAAATGCCCATTCTACAACCGTGCGGTGGATTCATTCCAGCGTCTTCCGCCACTCGTAGTAAAGCCGTACTCGCATCTGCTATTGCATCAATACCACTTTTTAAAAAGCTAACAGTTCCACCAACGGCTTCTTTTGGAATTTCAGCTAATTGAGCACTAAAACGCTCGATGTGAAGATGACGCAACATTCCTTCTTGAGTAAAATGTTTTTCCATTGCCTCAATCAATGGCTGAGGTCCACAAGCATAGGTTTCTCTTTCTCGCCAATCAGGACACAACCTTTCTAGCTGTTCAGCATGAAAATAGCCTTTTGTTTGTTTATGCTCACCATACTCATGAGTGAACACTTGGTTTAAGTTATACGCTGGTTGCTCGATTTCAATTTGCTTAAGTCGCTTATTAAATATTGCATCGAATTCATGCGGTGCATAATGAATATGTACCGTATCCCGCATCCTATCTTTTGCCAACATACTTTCCAACATACTCATGGCAGGGGTAATGCCACTTCCGGCAGTGATAAATAAGGGTTTTACTGGACGCGAATCAGGCAAATAAAAGTCACCTTGCGGTAAGCCAATCGCTAAAAAACTGCCTACTTTGACATCTCGTACTAGATGATGAGATATACGGCCATCGGCAATGGCTTTAACCGTAATGGTAAATAATCCATCATTGCGTTCTGGGGGCGAGGAAATAGTATAGGTACGAGTATATTGAACCCCGTTCAATGGTACACCTATACGTACATGTTGCCCGGCCCTATAGCCACGCCAATTAAACCCAGGCTTTAGAGTAAGCGTACGTGAGTCTTTGGTTTCGTCCCATACTTTTACCACCTTGGCTCTTAAGGCATGACCTGCCCATAGTGGGTTTAAAAGCTCTACATAGTGTGAAGTTCTTAAGGGATAAGCAAATTTATCTGTAAACGCTGAAAACCTGGCCA
This sequence comes from uncultured Gammaproteobacteria bacterium, assembly GCA_938039225.1. GTDB lineage: Bacteria > Pseudomonadota > Gammaproteobacteria > Steroidobacterales > JABDMI01 > JABDMI01. The sequence goes on along the minus strand of CALHVH010000017.1, from coordinate 9,786 downwards.
AAAAAGAGCGTTTTGGTTTTGCTGTGTTATTCGATTTTTTTGGGTCAGTCATTAGAGCTCCAGTTTGTTCTCTCTGACGTATAAATAGAGCATAACAATATCTAAGTACTTGTTTAATCTAGGCTTATTAAAAACTTTAAAAAAATATAATACTAAATAATTACAACTATTCAAAAAGATCATGTGTGAAAACAATTGTTACCTTTGACCTTTTGTTAGATTCTGTAAGATTTATCTTATTATACTTCACCAACATTATTGAAATTAGTCAATAGTGTAAGAAAATCGAACATGACAGAACTAAAAAAAATACTTTACGTTGAAGATGATCCTGACATTCAAATAATCGTCAAGCATTCACTTGAGTCTATTAGTAATTTTAAATTAACTATTTGCTCTAGCGGTGCCGAAGCATTAAAACTGATTGACACTATAAATCCAGATTTACTCCTGTCTGATGTCATGATGCCCAACATGGACGGCCTGACTTTATTAAATGAAATCAAGAAACTGGATAAGTTCAAAAATTTACCCCATATTTTCATTACTGCTAAAGGCAATACTAGCAATTACACCACCTTAATGTCATCTGGAGGTTTAGGTTTACTCTTCAAACCATTTAATCCTATGAGCATTGGTACTGAAATACAAAGTATGTGGGATACCTATCAAGATTCGATTGAGCTTACAGAGGCTCATTAAGTTAATGGAAGAACTAAGCTATGATAATTGCACCTTTACCACATAATGAAGATGAACGCCTTCTTCGCACCAAGCAATTAAAACTGCTTGATACCATTAAAGAACAGGCTTATGAAGACCTGACTTTACTCGCAGCAGAAATTTGTGGCACACCTATTGCTCTCATCACCCTACTCGATGAAAACAGGCAATGGTTTAAATCACATCATGGACTTAATGCCACCGAAACCCCGAGAGAAATCTCTATCTGTTCGCATGCTATCTTACAAGACGATATATTCGTTGTTGAAGACGCCAAACAAGATATTCGGTTTAAAGATAATCCTTTAGTAACTGGCGATCCGAATCTGCGATTTTATGCTGGAGCGCCATTAATACTAGATACCGATATACGCATAGGGACTCTCTGTGTTCTTGATACGAAAGAACGCACTCTGACTCAAACACAAAAAAAATCTTTAGAAGCCCTTGCCAGACAGGCAATTGCACTTATGCAACTAAGGGTTACTATCAGAGAAATGAAAAATCTAGATAAAGTCAAAGATGAATTCTTATCAATGGTCAGTCACGAATTACGTTCTCCTCTTACCTCTTTAAAAGGTTCTATAGATATATTGCAGCATTTAGAAACACAGCAAAACAAAGAATCTAGCACTTTATTAGATATTGCCGCACGTAATACCGATCAGCTATCTATGATCGTTAACGACATTCTTGATATTACGACAATGCAAGCTGGTAAGCTTAAAATGGATTTCCAAAAAGTTAATTTAGTGCATTTAGTTAAAGAAGCCATCGAGAAAAATTCAACACGAATTAGTAAGTGCGAAATCAGCGTGGATATTCCGGATGAGAAAGAAGGTCTAAGCGTTAGAGGTGATCGGTCTAAACTATTACAAGTTATTTCAAACTTACTTTCCAATGCCGCAAAATTTTCACGTCAAGACAATGCCAAAATTACTGTTAAGTTGGAACAAGAAGAAAATTTAGCTAAATTAACTATTAGCGACAATGGAATTGGTATACCTGAAGAACTTAAAGATCAAATATTTACTAAATTCAATCAGGTAGGTACTGAAACTAACCAGAAAATGCCTGGAACAGGGCTTGGCCTGAGTATTTGTAAACATATTATTAAAGCCCATAACGGAATCATTGGCTTTACCTCTATACCAAATGAGAAAACTGATTTTTACTTTACTTTATCCGTTACTTCTTAAAAGAATTTTTTTCAATAAAAAAAGCCCGATGAAAACTCATCGGGCTTTTTGATTTTAGTGAATTAAAACTTAAGGTAATAAACTCGCTACACCTTCACGTTCTTCACGTAGTTCTGCTTCTGTTGCATCCATACGCTCACGACTAAATTCATTAATATCCATACCTTGAACAATAGTGTAATCGCCACCTTCGCAAGTTACAGGGTACGAATAAACAATGCCTTCTTCGATTCCATAAGAACCATCAGCTGGCACAGCCATACTAATGACTTTACCGTTTGTACCTAGTGCCCAATCATGCATATGATCAATGGCCGCTGAAGCCGCTGATGCTGCAGAAGACGCGCCACGTGCGGCAATAATTGCTGCACCACGCTTTTGCACAGTTGGGATGTAATCATTAACGTAAAAATCATTATCGATTAAATCTAATGCGGCTTTACCATCTACGGTTGCATGATGTAAATCAGGGTATTGCGTAGAAGAGTGGTTACCCCAGATGATTAGATTTTCAATTTTTGTTGAATGCGAATCAGTTTTGGTAGCTAACTGACTTAATGCACGGTTGTGATCCAAACGTGTCATAGCCGTAAAGTTACGTTGATTCAAATCTGGGGCATTAGCACGTGCAATCATGGCATTAGTATTTGCTGGATTACCCACAACTAGTACTTTAACATCACGACTGGCCGATTCATTAAGGGCTTTACCTTGTGCTGAAAAAATTGCAGCGTTAGCTTGTAGTAAATCTTTACGCTCCATACCCGGCCCACGCGGACGTGCACCCACTAATAAGGCAAAGTCTGTATCTTTAAAACCTTTTACTGGGTCATCAGCAGTTTCTATTCCTACTAAAGAAGGGAATGCACAATCATTCAATTCCATAACCACACCTTCAAGTGCTTTCATTGCTGGCGGAATTTCGATGAGCTGCAAAATTACAGGAACATCTGTGCCAAGTAACTGGCCAGAAGCGATACGGAAAGCGAGTTGATAGCCGATATTACCGGCAGCACCAGTAATGGCGACACGAACAGGTTTAGTCATGGAAGGCTCCGAGAAAGGTCGAATGAATTAAAAACAGACCGCGATTTTATCATGATGCAGACAAAATGACTTGCGGGACAGAGCAATGATTGTGCTAAATTTCATTGCATAGCTCGAAATTCACACAAACAAGACCCTTCTCTACTCAGATTGTTGCACTTGGCAATAATTACGCACACATTCAGTAGCGGTATTGAAGCATTGCTCCGCAATTTCAGCTTGGCTAAATTCAGATTGATATTGAGCGTAATTCTGATTGCTAACAGACTCTAGGCAATCACAACTATCACAGGCAAGTGCAACTAAAGCACAATCTTGATCAACAAAGCATTGCTTGTGCTCAAACAAAACGCTTTCTAAAGTTTGGCGTTTAGTTTCTAAAGCTGAGTCGGCTTCTACATCCCCAGCATTTCCAATTCTAGCCCCAGTCACTACTACTTCATCAAAAGAGTCATCTTTACTTATTGATGGCAAAGATTCAGCTTGAATCTCTGCTTGTAGAGACCCAGAAGCTAGATCCTCTGCTGCGAACGACTCAACAAAAACGGCACCTTCAGTCTCAGTTTCTTCAACTATAACTTCCGCATTAGCAACAGGTGGCACCGGCATTGTCTCTGGAACAATAATCGCTTGGCTTGGTGCCATTTGATTCTCTGGTTCTGTCGGAGCAGAACGTCTGGCTTGCTTTAAACGCTCACGTTTTTCTTTGGTTAATATTGCGTGCTGCTCTTGTAGAGCAGCTTGAGCTTGTTCTTGCTTTAATTTATCTGCTAATATTATTTTTGATTCTATTTCAGAATTTTTAAATTCTTCAGAGTTATCAAATACATGTGGCTGCACCTCTAAATGCTCTACCGTACCATCATAGTGCTCTCTTGTAATAGAACTATCAGTAGTCCAAATTTTAGGTCTTGTATAAGATGGCGGTGACTTTTCAAAACTAATATCTGCATTTATCTCATTGTCATTAATAGTTACTGTAGTTTTAACATTATCTGACTCTAAGCGTTTCTTCTGCTCTTGATTGACTGCATCTGGTTTTGCAAAACTTGCTACTTCGTCTGTATTGTTGTCTTTTCTTACAGCTGAAGTAACTACAACTTCATCAGATAATTCTTGATATGAGGATTGCTTAGCTAAATTATCAAACTCAGGGCTTTGCAAAACACGATTTACTACACCAAATGACAATAACACTGTGGCGGCCAAGCCCATAGGCATCACCCAATTTGGGAACAAGCCTTTTTTCTTTAAGGCTTTGTGCGTTTCTCTTTGTCCTCTACGAAAACTGATGTCCGTTATATCAGTAACATTAGATTGTTCTTTTTCAACAGAATCACCCTGAACCTCTTCAGCAGCCATTTTTAAAATCATGGCATCAAGCTCGGCTGAAGGTTGTAAACCCTCACTTTGATTAAGACGTTCGAATGCGACGTTTAATTCTTCCTGATCAAATTCGTTCTTATCAGTCATACGTCACCTACGGGGAATAATTCTGTTTCAGTATTTAAATTAGCAATAATCGTTTTAAGTTTTTTAACCGCATAACGCAAACGGCTTTTTATGGTTTCTCTGCCAACGCCTTCACATTCAGCAATCTGCTCTAAGGTTAAGCCATGATCATAATGCAGTAATACAACATCTCTTTGCATGGGCGGTAGTTCTAAAACTGCATGTTTAAACTGGTCTAATTGTTCTTGCGTGAGTAAATCGCTCATTAAGTTTGAACTAGACTGCAACTCAATTGAGGTAGCACCTTCACGTTCTTCATCAATAGACAATATGTCAGGATTATTTTTGCGCCATTGATCGATTATTAAATTATGAGCCACATGAAAAAGGTAGGTTTTGAATTTAGCCTTAACTTGATAACGCGCTCTAGCCTTAATAATTTTGCTCCAAGCATCTTGAAACAATTCAGCACCTAAAGCTTCATTGCCCAACATACGCGTGCAATAACGATACAAACTGGCCTTATGGCGAGTGTATAAAGTAGCAAATGCTTGTTGGTCATTGTGGTGCGCGTAGGCCATCATTAACTCTTCATCAGAGGTTTCATACTCACTTTTAGCTTGAGCAGGTTTTAAGGGGCGCACATCCATGTGCAAAGGATACTTTACTGCTAGCATATTGACTAGTCACTCTGAGTGATTAACCATGTTCTAATACTATATTTGACCAAAGCTTCTTAGTTTCTTTAATAAAACTCTTAAAACTCTCAGCTTCGGATTTCAGTCTAGCTTGATCAATAGCCTCTTCAGTGGACCAAATACTTGCACCCTGCTGCTCTTTCTCAGTTGCTTCAGATACGCCATAAACAAAGCCTGTGCGTACATCAATAATGGCTCCTGAGGTTGTTGTACTTACGTGAGCCTGTTTGTTTTTCACAAAGCCCAGTTTTATTAAACCTAAAGCGCCCATGGGCTGACCTTCAATATGAAAGGCCGTATCAATTGAATACACTAAAACAAGGTCCGTTCTGAGTTTTGCTGCCGCAATGCGTAAATCTTTCATTGAATCTAATTGTCTAGGTAATAATAATCGACCTATAGGAGCAACACTGTGTAGACCTGACCAATCAGCCATGCCTGCAATACTTGTTTCATCTTCTATATCTCGTGTAGTGATAACGCTGTATTCGCCTGTGCCGTAAGCTGAGTTAGTGCGCGATGTGTAACCTGGTGCCTGAATTCTCACAACCGCCATTCGCGATGGGAACTGAGCTTGTGGTTCACGCGCCATTAACTCTGCAATATCAACATCACTGATGGAACTAACATCAACGCCTGAGGCCGGTGTTGTGTAAGTTGCACAAGCAGAAAGGAAAAAAATGAGTAATAGAACTGTTATATTTTTCATGCCTGCTCCTTAATTGATTTCTGATGCAAGATGAATATTGTCGTTTTGCATTAATGCATCTGCCATTTCAACTAAACCAATAAACTCACTACGATAGCCATACTTATCTTTTCCGGCATTATCGTGGGCCAAGTTAGCTATCTGAGCAAAACTGTAATCACCAAGATACTTAGTGCGTTTCAGTTTTTGTCCAAATGCCGAAACTGCTGTTGCAAACTTAAAGTCTTGACTCATGTCTTTAAACTTACGTAGATCATTGGTTTTTACTGTGAATTCACGTAAGGTACTTTTATCCGCTTCTGGATATTTAAACCGTAATTTCACATGGGCAAGTTCCTTGTTGTTTGATGAACGAAGTAGTTTTTTGCCATAACGCAGAGGATCAATGTTTTGTGATTTAGAGTCTTTAGCAAATACTTCGTAAATGGCAGTTACTGTATGACCCGCTCCAATTTCTCCAGCGTCAACTTTGTCATTATTAAAGTCTTCACGCTTAAGCGCTCTATTCTCATAACCAATCAACCGATATTCTGAGACTTGTGCCGGATTAAATTCGATTTGAATTTTTACGTCTTTGGCTACCGTTAATAAGGTACTGCTCATTTCTGTGACTAAGACTTTCTCAGCTTCTTGTACACTGTCTATGTAGGCATTATTTCCGTTACCAATATCAGCAATCTGTTCCATCAGGTGATCATTATAATTACCCTTACCAAAACCTAATGTCGTTAACGAGATGCCCTTTTCTCGTTTGTCTTCAACCAAACGCTTGAGAGAGTCAACGCCACTGGTACCTACATTAAAATCTCCATCGGTTGCTAGAATAATACGATTAATACCATCCTCGATGAATGCTTCTTCTGCAAGTTCATAGGCCAAATTAATACCTGCTGCACCATTGGTAGATCCTCCCGCTCTTAAACGATTTAAAGCCGACAGTATCATTCTATGATTATCACCACTGGTAGGTTCTAGTACCACACCAGATGCACCCGCATAAACAACAATAGCAACTGAATCGTCTTCATTTAAATTGCGGGTTAGCTTATTAAATGATTTCTTAAGCAATGGGAGTTTATCTGCAGAGTTCATCGATCCAGAAACATCTAATAAAAAAACCAGATTTGCTGCAGGACGTTCGCTCGCATCCACTTCATAAGCTTTTAAACCAACCTTCAGTAACATGGAATTTGTATTCCATGGCGTTTGGGATAACTCAGTGCTTACAGAAAATGGATCTTTGCTGCTTCTTGGTACTGGGTAGTCATAATTAAAGTAATTAATAAATTCTTCAACACGCACAGATTCAGCCGGAGGCAGATAGCCATCATTCAACATTCTACGAACATTTGTGTATGAACCTGAATCTACATCGACACTAAAGGTAGATACTGGATGCTCGCTAACACGTTTAATAGCATTTTCTTCAACATCAGCATAATTGTCTTCACCTTCTGGAAGATAATTATTACCATCGCTAACTTGGCCTTGTTGAATAGATCCAACACTAAAGCCCGAGTGACTTAAAACACCATGAGGATTTACAGATTGCACTTGTACTGCATTAGGTGATGAGGGTTTCATCATTGGCATCGATAGATCGGCAAGCGCTTTTGTTTCTGTGGTTGTAGCTTGACGTCTAGCTTCATATTTATCCTTTCGAATTTTTGATGCATGCTTTCTTTGCTCTGCCGACACTATGATTTCTTCAACGGCAATATCTTCAGGGCGTGAATTCTCTTTTACTTCTACATGCAATACGGGCTCATTTAGTTGAACGACATCTGAGTCCTTTTCAGCATTGTCATCTTGTCCTGCACAAGCAACTAGTACCGTTGCTAGAACAATTAAGGATGATTTGGTAATAAAACCCGGAATCTTGTAATTGGTTTTTTGCTGTGATTTAAACGTTTTCATGAGTAATTTTCCTCTGACAGTATTATTTTGTTTTTTAGCATTCAAAGTAGTAAACGTACTCTTTGATTAATTGGGGTTAAATACATCTCAATTAACTAAGCTAGAAGCCTCAGTTGTTTTATAGGTGTAGTAGTTAGTGTGTTACATGAGGACTATGTTGCATAAAATTCATACAGAATTCAGCTTTTCTCAACACCAAATCACTCGCATAGAACACCCAAACTCCTATATTTGGACAATTTTATGGCACAGTAAGTTGTTGTTTTTAATAGATATGATGAGATTTTGAGGAATAAAAGTACGAAAGTACTTGCCAAGAGCTATTCTGGTGTTATAGTTCACTACAACACCACTACGGCAAACGAACAAAGAAAGCGGCCTAAGGTGTTAACCATAAACTTAATTTTAATTTGGCTTAGGCCAAGGAGAACGAAATGAATACCCTAGCAAGACAGTCCATCAGTAAAACGTTAGTAAAAGCGTGCACTGCTGCAGTACTTTTGGTAACTTGCCTTAATGCACAAGCTGAGAGTAATGTGCAAAACCTATCTGAAGAATTTCGTGCAGAAACCATGCACAGCTTACAGGTTGAGCAAAACACTAGTAATGTAGTAGCTCCCTCTTTAGATATTTTAAGTAAAGCGGCTGAAAAAGCATCAGTTTCTAAAACTTTACGTAATGAAACATTAAGTAGTATTAATATAGACAAAGAATTAGTAACGTATAAGCCTTCGTTAGACAATTTAAGTGCTGCTTTAGAAAACTTTGTAGATAACAACCCAAGCAGTAACACAGAAAATAGTTTTACTGCCGAGAATACAAGAAAAGTACTTGAAGCAGTTTGGGCTAATAATATACAACCAACGTTTGCCTCATTCGATACACCAGACTTTGATGTTGAAGATGCAGCGAGCAACCATGTAAAACTAATGGCCATTGATTTTGCGATCACTGCCTTAGAAACAGCTAAAACTAATTTCAATTTAGAGAATAATGCTAGCTTATAAAAAAACGGAAAGACTTATGACCAATACCTGGAATGATAACCAACCGATCTATCGCCAGCTACGCGACCGCGTAGTGGCGATGATACTGGATGGCACTTTAAATGATGGTGATGCTCTGCCATCAGTGCGCTCAGTCGCGGCAGAGTATCGACTTAATCCATTAACGGTCATGAAAGGGTATCAAGAACTTGTTGATGCCGAATTAGTAGAGAAAAAACGCGGCTTAGGAATGTTCGTTTTAGAAGGAGCTTCCGACAAACTAATGGCCTCGGAACGTATTAAATTTTTAAACGAAGAATGGCCAGGTATTTATGCTCGCATTGATCGTTTAGGTTTGAAACTAGAAGATTTATTTAGTAACGAAAAAGAAAACAAGGGAGAAGAACAGTGAGTTCAGTTTTACATGCCAAAGGCTTAAGTAAGTCGTATGGCTCAAGCTATGCTCTAAAAAACGCTAACTTTAGTATCGAAGCAGGCCAAATTGTTGGCTTAATCGGTCCTAACGGCGCTGGCAAAACCACTGCATTAAAAGCTATTTTAGGCTTAACCAGTTTTGATGGCGAATTATCGGTAATGGGCTTAGACCCTTATAAAGACCGTGCCAAATTAATGGAAGAAGTGTGTTTTATTGCCGATGTTGCAGTACTTCCTCGTTGGATGAAAGTTTCACAAGCTATTGAGTTTGTGCAAAAAGTACACCCTAAATTTAATCGCGCTAAAGCTGAGAAATTTTTATCGCGAACTAAGATTATGCCTAAGTCGAAGATTAAGGAACTGTCTAAAGGCATGGTTACACAATTACATCTTGCCTTAGTTATGGCTATTGATGTGAAGTTACTCATTTTAGATGAGCCTACATTAGGTTTAGATATTCTGTATAGAAAAGAATTCTATTCACAATTATTGAATGATTACTTTGACAATGACAAAACCATTTTAATAACGACTCATCAGGTTGAAGAAGTAGAACATATTTTGTCGCACTTATTATTTATTGATGATGGAGCCATTGTTTTGGATGAAAGCATGGAAGA
>CALHVH010000016.1 GCA_938039225.1 uncultured Gammaproteobacteria bacterium | reverse complement strand
CCTCTGGGGGTCACCCAAATTAGTTAAAACCTATTATGGATTTTTTGGTGCAAATTCACTAAGAATATTCAATATTGATTGAATTTAGCCTAGTAGATTTACGCTAAGAAACCCGCTTAAAAAACGCTTACAAAACTCGAGTTGAATCTATGTAATGTGAGACAACTTTAACATAAATGTTGCTTTTTCGTCTCGAGAGGCGCTGGATATTCAGCCAGAGACTGGTGATGTTTTCATATCTTATTGATATTTATACAAATACTTAGAATATAGCTATATTCTAAGTATTTGATTCTGATATCTAATAAGCACTGTTGAGCGCAACTATTTTTAACAATGTTGCAAAATAAATACAGTTTTATATAGGAACTACTAAACGTTTGTCCTAGCTTGATAAGAGTAAATTAGTACACAATTAGAACTCTGCACTGCATAAACAATCTGCGTAGACTCCCATGGGGTCATTAAAACGATTAAGGTTTTTAAGCTGTAAATTAATACTTTTGAGCAAATCACCAGCCACACCTTTTTGCCATTCAGGTCTGGTATCAATATTTTTGGTGAAACCAGCTGCCTTGGTCGATAAATTCACTACTAATTGTTCAGTAAAACTTAACTCAGGTTTAATATATTTAATTTGATAATTATCTAATTCAGCTAAACTTGCTGCCGCTTCAACAGCTTCTTCAAATGATCCAATTTTATCTACAAGACCAATTTCTAAAGCATCTTTTGCAAACCAAACACGTCCTCTTGCAATTTTATCAACCGCTTCTTTACTCATGTTGCGACCTTGTGCAACTTTCCCAATAAAGTCATCATATCCATGCTCGATACTCGCCTGGAAAATTCTTGCTACTTCTGGATCAAGAGCACGGCCAGCGGTTAAAGCCCCACTCAGTTTTGTTGTACCAGTGCCATCAATATGCAAACCTAACTTATCCAGAGATCTATCAAAAGTTGGTAACATGCCAAAAATTCCTATAGAACCGGTAATGGTTGTAGGAGTCGCCCAAATCTCATCGGCTGCCAAAGCTATCATATACCCACCAGAAGCAGCTACAGAACCCATAGAGGTTATGATAGGACGACCCGTGGCTTTAAACTCTTCAAGCGCCGTTAAAATGACATCCGAAGCAAATGCACTTCCACCTCCTGAATCTACTTTTAAGACTAAAGCTTTTACAGATTTATCATTAGTGGCTTTTCGAATTAGTTTACTGGTTGAGTCACCACCAATTGAACCTGGTGGTTGAGAACCGTCTAGAATACTTCCAGCAGCTATAACTACGGCAACTTTGTTTTTTGAGACCTCGGATTTCTTAGGACTTGCTTTAGTAAGAGACGAATAAGCTTTAGACGAAACTTGCAAGTAAGTATTTTCCTTCTTTTGCTTTCCTACTTGCTCAATAATCATTTGTCTAAACTCACTAAGCTGCGAAAGCTTATCTACCAAACCTGCTGTGAGTGCCGCATCAGCCATACTCCCGCCATTTTGCTCCAAAGTATCAGCAAAACTATTAGAATAATTTGTTATAGAGCCTTTCTCCAAACCTCGAGCAAGTTCTACGTCACTGGTATAAGCATCCCACATTCCTCCCATCCAAACAGATGAAGAGTTTTTATCTTCTTCGGACATGCTGTTACGTAAATAAGGTTCTACAAATGATTTATATTCACCAACTTTAAAGACATTCCAATCGATTAGTAATTTATCAATCGCATCTTTATAAAACATACGATAGCGTCCGAAACCCTCAATAAGCACAGCACCCTGTGGATGCAAATGAATTTCATCGGCTAGCGATGCTAGATAGTATTGATTTTGGCTTAAAAAATTTGCATAGATATAAACTTTTTTTCCTGATTGTTTAAAGTCTTTAATTGCATCGGCTATAACTTGCATTTTACTAACACCACCACCGGCAAGATTATTCAGATTTAAAACCATCAAAGGAATATTAGAATCATCTTTAGCAGATTTGAGTAAATCAACGAGTTCTTTAACTGTGGTTTCAGGAATTGCACTTCCGGTTGCTTCTGCATAGGCTCGTTCTGTAGCATCACCAGATAATTCTTCGACTAGCTGGCCATTTGGGTTAAACACTAATGCAACTGGTTGGGTTAATGGCTTAAGACCTGATCCTGACAAACCAGCAAAAATAAACAAAAATATCATCAATAACAAAAGCAAATGTAAGACTCTTCTTAATATATCAAAAGGCTTCCAAATGCCTCTAAAGACACGTCCAATAATTCCAGGTTTTGCGTTTTGTGTTGTACTCATTTTTTTTACTCACTACTATTTTAAATTTTATAATTGCTTTCTAACTTTTAAGATAAGTTGTAACTCTATAAAAAGTTACATCATTACCACTCACCGTGATTTGGCATTGATAACCACGGTTCTTTAAGCTCTAAGGCTTCACCTTTTTGTAATAACTCTATTGAAATATCATCCGGTGAACGCACGAAAGCCATACGACCGTCTCTTGGTGGGCGGCTAATCGATATACCTGCATCAATTAAACGATTACAGACGGCATAAATATCATCAACTGCATAGGCAAGATGCCCAAAATTACGTCCACCTGAATAATGTTCAGAATCCCAGTTATGAGTAAGTTCTAACATTGGTGTGGTTTTTTCGCCATAGCTATTAATATCCTGTTCTGTAGCTAAAAAAACTAAAGTAAAGCGCCCAGCCTCACTGTCTTTTCTACGTAGTTCTTTTAGGCCTAGAGCCTTACAGTAAAATTCAAGTGACTTTTCCAAATCATGTACTCGAACCATAGTATGAAGATATTGCATAAATTATTTTTTCTTATTTAATCATTAAAAGAAGATCTTTAAATACCAAGAGAATTTGTTCCACTCTGTATCAATTAAAGCTTCATATAATCCTAGTATAACCAACTATAGCCCTACTTACCTAGTATTCACCTTGCATTTAGGCTGAGTTTTGTAAGATTTTCCTGACATTATTTAAGCATTTCGTCTGACTGATTGAAATTTAACTAGCCTCTAAACTATTGAGATACAAAACATGAAGTTTTGCCAATAAGTCATGGAGGACTTAAATAAATGAAAAACTTACAATTTAATAAATTCAACAATCATTTAGGTTACACATTAGTCGAACTACTAAGCTGCATACTTCTGATTACCATCGTTGTAAGCACTGCTGTACCTGCCTACTCAGCAATTGTCACCAGACAAAAAATTACCACTTCACTAGGAGCTTTTCACCACTCTGTAATGCTCGCTCGATATGAGTCAGCAATAAGCAATCAATTTGTTGCCATTTGCCCTTCTCTTGATGGAAAGAGCTGTTCCGATAATGGGTTCGACTTTTCACATGGTTGGATAAGTTTTAGAAATTTGGATCGTGATTACCCTATTAAACGTGACATTGATGAAAAACTAGTAGAGTCTATTAATCTTGATAGTACGGACTTCAGTTTAATAGCCAACCGAAAAACGTTCACTTTTAGACCTGCAAGTAAACGCAATACCAATGGCACCTTGATGTTATGTCCCAAGCAAGAGACAAATTCCAAGCTCTCTCATCAAGCAGTTATCATCAGTTATACAGGAAGACCCAGGATGGATAAAAACCCTAAAAAGAATCATCTTAAAATCTGTAGCAAACAGATAAATGAATGATGCACTATTAAAAAACAAATTCGTTTTACTTCAGTTTTTACTTTCTTAATAGTTTTGGCAAAGAAAAGGTGATGGTTTCTACCGCGCCTTTTTTTTCCTCTGGAGCAACCCCACCCCATTTTCTAAGTTGGTTAATCACGCCCTGAACAAGCAATTCGGGAGCAGAAGCTCCTGCGGTCAAACCGATTTTTTTACAATCTTTAAACCATTCCAGTTTTAAATCTTCCGCACCATCAACCAAATAACCAGGTACATTTGCTTTATCGGCCAATTCTCGCAGTCTATTTGAGTTTGAACTATTGGGTGAACCCACAACTAATAATACATCGCATTCGTTAACTAAATCTTTAACCGCATCTTGTCTATTTTGTGTGGCATAGCAGATATCTTCTTTACGAGGGCTTTTTACTTCTGGGAATTTAGTTCGAAGGGCAGTAACGATATCGTTAGTATCATCAACTGACAAAGTGGTTTGAGTAACAAACGCTAAGTCTTCTGGCTTTTCTACCTGCAAACCATCTACATCATCAACCGTTTCAATCAGATGAATGGTACCGCCATTTGACGCATCAAATTGCCCCATGGTCCCTTCAACTTCAGGATGACCCTCATGACCAATAAGTAAGACCTGTTTACCGTCTTCGCCATAACGTTTAACTTCCATATGTACCTTAGTTACTAATGGACAAGTCGCATCAAAAACACGAAGTTTACGTCTAGCCGCTTCATCCTGAACCGCTTTAGAAACTCCATGTGCACTGAAAATCACAGTAGCATCATCAGGCACTTCATGCAGTTCATCCACAAAAATTGCCCCTTTTTCTTTCAAATTTTCGACTACATAGCGGTTATGCACTACTTCGTGTCTGACATAGATAGGTGCTCCAAAAAGGTCAATTGCACGTTTTACAATATCGATGGCTCTATCAACGCCTGCACAAAACCCACGGGGATTAGCTAAAAGTATTTGCATAATTCTTAGTACACCATTCTAGGATCAGCTGCTTCTTCAATGGATTTTGCTGAAGCCTTTTCCCTTTTTACTTCAAGATACCAATCCACAATCAGTAAAAATGCACCACAGAAGATGGCCATATCAGCTACATTAAACGCAGGGAAGCGACCCTGCTCAGAAAACATGATTTTAATGATCGGAATATTGGCCATGGCTTCATGATGAAAAGAGAGAAAGTCCACTACATAGCCATAATTAATACGGTCAATTAAGTTACCAAAGGCGCCAGCTAAAACGAGACTCATTGCTGTGGTTAATATTTTCTGTTGTTTCGTTGCAAAAAAGAATAACCAGATAACAATACCAATACAGACCACTGAAGAAAGTGTTATAAAAAATATCTTTTGCCACCCGCCCGCATCACTTAAAAAGCTAAAAGCTGCACCATAGTTTCTTAAGTAATAAAGATCAAAATAAGAGGTAATGGGTTTTCTTTCGCCATAGAAAAAATTTTCGACTACGGCAAATTTAGTCCATTGATCTAAAGCAATCAAAACAATACTTATTAGCAAAAAACCAAAACAGGCTTTTGTGGAAAATTTTTCAGTTATTGTTTTATCAGTCATTAAAATCTCACATTCGAATAATTAAGCGAATTGACGTTTTTCACCTTGACCATCAATATTAGTTACACAACGACCACATAACTCTGGATGCTCAGCATGCGATGCATAGTCATCACGTCTATGCCAGCAGCGCACACATTTTTCTGCTTCACTTTTTGCAATTTCAACAGTCACTTCGTCCGAACTCGATTCTTTAAGTTCAGCACCTGAAGTGATAAATACGAAACGCAACTCATCTCCTAAAGATTCTAAGGTTTTATAACAATCTCCACTAGCATGAATCATGATATTCGCCTCTAATGCTGAACCAATCACTCCGGCAGCTCTTTTTTCTTCTAGAGCTTTAGCAACAATATCTCTAATCTCTAAAACACAATTCCAATCTTGAGACAGATTCTCAACGACCGGTAAGTCATACCAGGTTTTGAGAACCACTGAATCAGTATCTTTACCTAAGTCAGCCATAGACTCCCAAATTTCATCAGCGGTAAAACTAAGAATTGGAGCTAACCAGCGAACCATAGAGTGCAGAACATGATACATAGCGGTTTGTGCAGAACGCCTACCCAATGATTTCTCAGGCATGGTATACAAACGGTCTTTAATGATATCCAAATAGAAACCACCCAAATCTTCACTACAGAAAGTATGTAGCTTCTGATAAATATGATGGAATTCATAACTCTTATACGCTTGTGTAATTTCAGTCTGAACTTCGGCGGTGCGTGCAAGCATCCATTTATCTAAAGATAATAAATCCTTTGTATCTAAAGCATCACTCGCATAATCAAAACCATGCAAGTTACTTAATAAGAAACGAACAGTATTTCGAATTCTTCGATAAGAATCAGATACACGTTTGAAGATCTCATCTGAGACAGTCATTTCTTTACTGTAATCAGTGGCAGCAGCCCATAATCGAATAATGTCAGCGCCTAAGGTATTAGCCACATTCTGCGGAGCAATTACATTACCAAGAGATTTAGACATTTTGCGGCCATTCTCATCCACCACAAAACCATGGGTTAACACGGCTTTGTACGGAGGTTTGTCATACATAGCCATCGAAGTAAGTAAAGACGACTGGAACCAACCTCTGTGTTGATCAGAACCCTCTAAATATAAGTCGGCGGTATGCGATTCTAAGTCATGTGTTTTAGGCACACAGTGATGTACTGAACCCGAATCAAACCACACATCCATGATGTCTGTTGTGCGTTCGTAATTTTTTGCATCATCACCCAGTAGTTCTTCATCGGCCATTGCAAACCACGCTTCGATTCCACCGACTTCTACTGCTTGAGCCACTTTCTCTAACAACTCTTGAGTATCTGGATGCATATCACCGGTTTCATTATGTACATACAAAGGAATTGGCACACCCCAAACGCGTTGACGTGAAATACACCAATCAGGTCGACCATCAACCATGCCTTCAATGCGCTGTTCGCCCCATCCTGGAATCCATTTCACAC
>CALHVH010000015.1 GCA_938039225.1 uncultured Gammaproteobacteria bacterium | reverse complement strand
AGAGAAATATAAAACAACACTCAGTCCTGACGTCAAAGTTACAAATTGGATGGATGAAACTGTCACCTTACAAGGCCGTTTAGATCTAGTCGTAAAAAATGGCTTACTTGGCTTATTGCTAGTCTTAATTTTACTGAGTTTGTTTTTGGACTTGCGCTTAGCGATGTGGGTGGCCGTGGGTATTCCTATCGCTTTTCTAGGCGCGATAATGCTAATGCCACATGTAGGTGTGAGCTTAAACTATGTATCGACCTTTGGGTTTATTGTTGCCCTAGGGATTGTTGTGGATGACGCAATTATTGTGTCTGAAAGTGTTCATCGAAGTGTAGAAACTAAGGGTGAAGGACTTGCCTCTGTCTTTGAAGGTACAAGTAAAGTAGCCGTAGCGACTACTTTTGGCGTACTAACCACTATGGCTGCATTCTTACCCTTAGTTCTCTTGGATGGTGTTTTTGGAGACATACTTGGCGAGATGGGCGTAGTGGTTATTCTATGTTTTATTTTTTCATTAATTGAATCAAAATTTATTTTGCCAAGTCATTTAAGACATCTTAAAAAAACACAATTAGCAAATGAAGGCAAACAGCCTGGTCTATTTAAACGCTTACAAAACGCTATCTCAGGTGTGCTAGAAAAATTAGTTAATGATTTTTATATGCCGTTTATACGTAAGGCACTAAAAGCGCGTTACGTAACTCTGGGGGTGTTTATTGCTTTCTTAATTTTGACTGTCAGCATGGTAGGCAACCAAGTTAAAGCCGCATTTTTTCCGGAATTAGAAGATAACAGAATGTTGGGTATTGTTGAAATGGTGGAAGGTACACCATATGAACAAACCCTTGATGTTTTAGATCGATTAGAAAACAGCTTAGAAGAAGCGGTTGCAAAATTTACCGACACTGAAATAGATAAAATCAAGATTAATGATGTTATAAAAAATATTTCTTATATTTCAAGCTCTGATAAACGAATTGTAGTTAATGCTGAGCTAAGCGATTACCAAGGTAAGGAGATTAGTCCTGGAGTCTTTTCAAAAATCTGGCTTGAAAAATTTGGCTCTCCATCGGGAGTAAAGTCAGTAAGCCTAGGCGCCAATGGTGGGCCAACTTCTTCTGATGTTGAGATCATCCTTGAGTCACGTAGTTTAGAAGACCTTAAAAAAGCAACCGCCTTGGTTGAAAGTAATATGCGTAAGTATAACGAAGTCATTGATACGAATAATGATTTGGTTTCTGGACAGATAGAAATGCAATTTACTACTAACGCTTTAGCTCAATCTCTAGGACTGAATGAGTCCGAGATAATTCGACAAGTCAGGCAAGCGGTTTTTGGTGCAGAGGTACAGCGTATTCAGCGAGGAAGAGAAGAGACTCGAGTGTATGTTCGATATCCTAAAAATGAACGTGAAGATATCAGCATATTAGACAACCTTCGTATTCGTACACAACAAGGCCAAGAAGTCCCTCTCTCAGCCCTAGTGAGTACAGAGTTAGCACCAGGTGTGACCCGAATTGTTCGTGTTGATGGTAAACGCGCAGTGAAAATTACCGCTAGTGTGATTAATAAAGTCGCTTTAGGCGAAATGCAAACCGCATTCGTTGAGAATGCGCCAAACTATCTAGCCGAATTACCCAACGTACAATTTCGTTTGGATGGACAAGCTGAAGAACAAAGAAAAACCAGTGAAAGTCTAGCAACAGGGATGGCAATTTCCCTCGTGCTTATCTTTACACTTCTCGCTTTACCACTTAACTCGTATACCAAACCTTTGGTGATTGTTTCAGTTATACCATTCAGTTTGATTGGTGTAGTTTGGGGTCACTTCATCACGGGGTATTACATGAGTCTTCCTTCATTCTTAGGAACACTCGCTTTATTTGGTGTAGTCATAAATGATAGCTTGGTATTAACAACAACGATTAACTATCATCAGGACAAGGGTAGAGCATTATTAGAAGCTATTGAACTTTCAGTTCGCGAACGCTTCAGACCAATTTTACTAACGTCCATCACCACTTTTGCTGGGCTTGCGCCACTCCTATTAGAAAACAGTCTTGCTGCTGAATTTTTAAAACCAATGGCAATCTCATTAGCTTATGGAATTTTATTTGCCACTCTTATCACCTTAGTTCTTGTGCCAGTAATTTTTAGAATACTTGCAGACATTAGGCCAAAGTATCAAGAAGCAAAAGGAACAACCGTAGACCTAGACTCTGCTGAGTCTGTCTGGGTATAAAGTTACTAAGCATTATTTCTATCGATAAATAACAATCGTTTTTGCACAAAAAAAGCCCGCATAATGCGGGCTTCTTAGTAAAACAAAAGTGCTTAGCTATTAAACGCTACCGCCACATTTGCCTTCGCCACATTTGCCTTCAGCTTCAGTTTTCTCGCCGCCACATTTACCTTCGCCACACTTGCCTTCAGCTTCAGTTTTCTCACCGCCGCATTTACCTTCACCGCACTTACCTTCAGCTTCTGATTTCTCGCCTTTAGCACCGCACTTACCTTCACCACATTTGCCTTCAGCTTCTGATTTCTCACCTTCAGCACCGCACTTACCTTCGCCGCATTTGCCTTCAGCTTCAGACTTCTCACCACCGCACTTGCCTTCACCACATTTACCTTCGCCACACTTACCTTCTAGTAGTGCTGCAGATGTCATGTAACCAGCACTTAAGCTAGAAGCCATGAATGGATTTTCAGCTGCACTTAAAGTTGCAGTTCCCATTGATGCCGCTAATGCAGCAGTTACAGCGAAAGCTAATGGTTTGATTGATTTGTTGTTCATAGTTAATTCCTCAAAGAATATATTAATAAAATGTAAATAAAATTACCGCAAAGCGGCGAATGTTAATCTTGCCACTGAAATGCATTTAATACTGCAGTTTCTAGATGATCAAGATTTTCCTTTTTGCCGCCAACCACAGCTAAGGCGCCATGCTCTGCGGGTAAAATTCTTCCATTAAAACGGTTTGTTTTTATTTTGCCACCGCGTGTATCATTTTCCGGCATAATCATAACAGTCACAGGCTGTCCTGACTCTCCTCTGACAACAATGTGAGCAGCAAGTTGCCCATCAAGTGGACATAATTTTGCAGATAAGATTTCTAATGAATCATCCGCAAGTTTTATGTTTGCTTGTTTAAGCACCATCTTAATCTCATCAGCACTGGTATTTGCTTGAGTTAAAGTTAAAAGGTGTGGTTCGTGATGAATATGCTCAACTACCTCATCAGCTAAAGCCCCAACAGGATACTGCAGTGCAAAAATACCAAATGCCGCGACCAAAACACTGGCTGCAGCCGCAAATACAGGCTTGAATTTCTGCATATTAGGTTTTTTGAAGGTAATTACATTGTCAGCCTGTTTATGTACTTGTGTCGCACTAAGCTGATCTTCAACAGTGGCTTCATGGATTGGCAAATCAAATGCTGCACTTAACTTAAGGTCTAAGGCCAACATGCTTTGATAAAAATCTGCACAGGGTGCACAGGCCATTTGGTGATTTAGTAATTTTGTATTTGCCACAATGCCTTGCGGATCAGCTCCACAATCACGTTTAAAGGCAATGCAATCTATATTTTCTATCATATCGTTACTTCTATTTTTACTCTAAATTAAAAAAATTTTTACATTATTGGGGTAATGTTGTTGCTGCGAGGACCAATAAATTCATTGTCCTTAATTAACTCGGCTTGTAATTTTTTACGCGCTCTAAATAGTCGAGTTAAAACGGCGCCTTGTTTCATTCCCATGATTTCAGCAATTTCTTCGGTGGAGTGACCCATTAGTACCTGTAGGGCTAATGGCTCACGATAATCATCTTCCAACTTCCATAATGCTTCACGTACATCATCATTATGACTTTCGTCTGAGGTAGCAAAATGTTGAGGGTTACTTATAATCGCATCTTCTAAAGTCATGTGGTAATCACGACGCCTGTCTAAAAATCGGTAAAATTCTCGGCGTGCTATAGTCAAAACCCATTGTTTAGCTGCTTTAGCATCTCGTAATTTATGCCATGATTTCCAAGCTCGTAACCATGTTTCTTGGCCTACATCAGCTGCTAAATCAGGATCTTTACATAACCAAATAAGAAATCTATTCAAATCTGGTGCAAAGCTGTGACTGAATTGATCAAAGTTTGGCATATTTTCTGCCTGTCCCATATCGCTACTCGTGTTATTTAATTGTTCATCGTCTGTATGCATGAAAAGACCACCCCCTTATCCTCTTTATTACACTAAGTATTGATAAATACTAAATTTATTCTCTATTTAAAAAAATTCGCCTTAAAAACTTAAGATTATAAAATTCAAGAAAAACTTTAATCTTAGGCTTAGCTATCACTCAAATGCCCTATAGACTACAATAATACCTTTTAAATCACATAATTAGCATTTTATGGCTAAAAATCATACAAAATTTCCATTGGCTCGACCTAGACGACTGCGTGAAACTAGGTTTATTCGAGATCTAATCCAAGAAAACCACCTAGGTGTAAAAGACCTAATATACCCAGTTTTTGTCATGGAAGGTCAGAATCAATCTGTACCTGTTGCGAGTATGCCAGGGATTGAGCGTATGAGTCTGGATAGATTATTAATCGTTGCCCAAGAGTGTGTGGATTTAGGTATTCCCGCCTTGGCCATATTCCCAGTCATTGATTCAGATTTAAAAAATGAAACCGCCGATGAAGCCTTTAATCCCAATGGCTTAGTACCACGAGTAGTGAGTGCTCTTAAAGAAGCTTATCCCGAATTAGGTCTTATCACTGATGTTGCTTTAGATCCATATACATCGCATGGACAAGACGGCCTTATTGATGAAACGGGTTATATTGTTAACGACAGCACGGTTGAGATATTAGTAAAACAGGCACTTTGCCATGCAAATGCTGGAGCTGATATCGTGGCTCCCTCCGATATGATGGATGGACGTGTGGGGGCAATACGTCAAGCCTTAGAAGCAAGTGGACATGTTAATACTAAAATTTTAGCGTATACCGCCAAATACGCTTCTTCTTTTTATGGACCATTTCGAGATGCTGTTGGATCCGCTGCTAACTTGGGTAAAGCGGATAAAAAGAATTACCAAATGAATCCAGCCAATAGTGATGAAGCACTTTTAGAAGTCGCTCAAGATATTGCAGAAGGTGCTGATATGATTATGGTCAAGCCAGGAATGCCATATCTTGATATCGTGCAAAAGATAAAAAGCCAATTTACCGTACCGGTTTTTGCCTATCAAGTTAGTGGTGAATATGCCATGCTTAAGGCAGCAGCACAAAATGGTTGGTTAGATGAACAAACCTGCGTAATTGAAAGTTTATTAGGATTTAAACGTGCCGGTTGCTCAGCAATATTGACGTACTTTGCTAAAGATGTTGCAAAGCTTTTAAAAACTAACAAAATATAAGCTATACCCTACAAAAACAATAATTATAAATTCACAAAAGCTTAGGTTAAATTTGAAATGACAGACGAATACACAATCCGTTGTGCACTAATAGGCTCGCCCCTGAGTCACAGTTTATCTCCAAAAATTCATACCCATTTTGCAGAACAATTTGGAATGAATTTTGAATATTCTCTTTTAGATACACCAACAGAATTAGTTGAAGAAACTATACTTAGTTTTTTTGCTGGTGGTGGACGCGGATTAAACGTTACCATGCCGCATAAAGCTTTTGCTTATAATTTTTGCAAGCAACATAGTGTTATTTCTAAAACCACACGCACAGTAAATACTATCTGGCTAAATGGTGATGATGAAATCTGTGGTGATAATACTGACGCCACCGGTTTTGTCAGAGACTTAGTACATAACCATCATTTTGATTTAAAAAATAAAAGAGTACTAGTGATTGGAGCTGGTGGAGTTGCCAGAGCTATTATTCCCACTTTATTTGTAGGTGGAATCGACTTTTTATATATCTATAACCGCTCTCGCTATCGTGCTGAACAACTGGTTGATCGTTATGGTACTAAACGTGCCGCCATCTGGGATCCAGAAACAACTAATGAAACCTTTGATTTAGTTATCAACGCAACATCTGCTAGTTTATACGGAGAACTACCCCCAGTGCATGCAGATATTTTGGCAGAAAATGCCTACTGTGTTGATTTAGCCTACTCCATGGAATCAACCGTTTTCTGTGACTGGGCTCAAGAAAGCGGTGCCGCAATGACCTGGGATGGTTTAGGTATGTTGATTGAGCAAGCCGCTGATGCATTTGAAATTTGGTTTAAAAGAAGACCAGAAACCAAGGAGCTCTACAAACAACGATACAGTTTATTATCAAAAGATTAACTTATAAATAATCGTTTTTAACACGTACGTAATGCTTAGCTGAGTACTCAAGCATTTCGATTTCATCTTGATTAAGCTCCCTAATTTTTTTAGCTGGATTACCTTTATACAAAGTACGTGTCTCTAATACCTTATTGGGCGGCACTAAGCTACCAGCCGCAAGTAAAACCTCATCTTGGATCACCACATTATCCATAATAATTGAACCCATACCGATTAAACACCGATTTCCAATGGTGCAAGCATGCAGTAATACTTTATGTCCGATAGTAACCTCATCACCGATAAATAAACCTCGGCTTCCGTTAGAATATGGCCCATCGTGAGTTACATGTAAAACCGAACCATCTTGCACATTGCTTGAATGGCCTATGTTAATGCTTTCAACATCGCCACGGATCACCGTCATTGGCCAAACTGACGAATCATCACCAATAGTCACCTTTCCAATCACACAGGCTTGAGGATCAATATAAACATTTTTACCAAGGCTTGGCATAATGCTTTTATAGGGTCTAATATTATTCATAATCGAATTCTAACATCTTGTAGTTGCAAGTCACAAAGTTCCAAGGCAGTCTATTTAATTGCATCAATCAATAAAAGAATGCCACAATATCAAGAGATTGCCACGCCGCTGGCTCGCAATGATGTATAGCGATTACTATTTGTTATAATCACTAAAATTTATTCACTGGAAAACCCATGCAAATCGCTACTTGGAATGTTAATTCTCTAAAAGTTCGCTTACCTCATCTTCTTGATTGGTTAAAAGCTAACCCCGTGGATGTTATAGGTATTCAAGAGACTAAGACTATTGATGAGAATTTTCCTGAAGAAGAAATCAAAGCTGCTGGGTATCACGTTGCGTTTGCTGGACAAAAAACTTATAACGGCGTTTGTGTCTTAAGCAAACACCCTATAGAAGATGTTGTAACTGACTTAGAGGGAATAGAGGACCCACAACGACGCGTTCTAGGATGCACAATTAATGGGGTACGGATTTATAACCTTTATTTTCCAAATGGCCAGGCCTTAGATTCCGATAAATTTCATTACAAAATTAATTGGTTAGAAGCGCTGCATGAACAACTAGAGAATGAGAAAAATCAGTACAGCCAGCGTATAGTCATGGGTGATTTTAATATTACTCCAGCTGATGAAGATGTGCACGCTCCTGAAGAATGGGCTGGAAAAATTCACTGCAGTGCTATTGAACGTTCACATTTAGCTCGATTATACGAAGCTGGCTTTACTGATTGCTATCGCTTATTTGAACAAGAACCTAATTCATTCAGCTGGTGGGACTATCGCGCCGGTAGCTTTAGAAAGAACAATGGTCTCCGTATTGACTTAATTTTAGCGTCTGAGTCTTTAAAAGAAAAATGTTCTAAATGTTGGATTGATAAAGCGCCACGTAAATTGGAAAAACCATCAGATCATACGCCTGTAGTTGCAGAGTTTGATCTTACATAGATTCAATTAATCCCTGGGAACCTTACCCATAGTTGATACGAAATCGATTAATTTAAGAGATTAACATGTCAAAACATCCTAAATCTTTGGAACATATGCTTGCTGCTTGGAATGAACAAGACTCTGCTAAAATTCGTGAGCATCTGAACGTCGCTCTAGATGAAGACGTGCATTTTGTGGATCCCAACTATGACATTATTGGAATAGATGCTTTTGAAGCCATGGTTCACGCTGTACAAAAGACAATACCGGGAGCCGTGTATTCACACACCAGTGATCTAGACAGTCACCATAATCTCTATCGTTACCATTGGGCTATACATCACCATAACAAACTCATCATGCCCGGATTTGATGTAACTGAAATAGATGCTTCGGGAAAAATAACCAAGGTGATTGGTTTCTTTGGAGAACTTCAGAAAAACTCATGAATAATTTCAAAAACAAGGTCATTGTTATTACGGGTGCCGCTTCGGGAATGGGTGCGGCCTATGCCGATGAATTTGCTCAACTAGGTTCAAAATTGGCTCTTTGTGACATCAATAATGATGACTTACAGATAACGGTGGAAAGCGTTTCAAAACTTATTGGAAACGAGAATGTTTATTCAGAAGTTATCGATGTTTCTGACAAGGATAAGGTATTTTCATTTGCTAAAAATGTTCAAAACAAATTAGGTAATGCTCACGTAATTATTAATAACGCCGGTATAGAAGGTGGAGTGGAACCTATATATACCTTACCAGTGGATACTTTAGAGCGTGTCATGCAAATTAACTTTATGGGGGTTGTTTACGGCACTAAAGCTTTTTTACCCCAATTAGTTGAAAATAATGAAGGGGCTGTGGTTAATATTTCCAGTGTATTCGGCTTAATTGCACCACCCAGTTGTGGGGATTATTGTGCCGCAAAATTTGCCGTACGTGGCTTTACTGAAACTTTAATGGCTGAATTTAACGATAGCCCAATCTCTATTCATTGCGTACACCCTGGTGGTATAAAAACAAATATCGTTAAAAATGCATCTGCTGGTGAATTTGCAGAAAAACTGCTGACCACACCCCCGCATGATATTGCAAGATACGTGATTCAATCCATTCGCAAAGGCAGACAAAAAATCGTTTATGGAAATCAATCAAAAATTGCTTGGTTCTTATCTAATTTTATTCCACAAAAATTAGTCAGTAAAATTCTGTGGGGGCAAGTCAAAAAGACGGCTGATATTTCGGATTATAAGAGTTTTTTGTAGCTTAAAGTTCGTCGTCTTTCCC
>CALHVH010000014.1 GCA_938039225.1 uncultured Gammaproteobacteria bacterium | reverse complement strand
AAACGCTACAGGGTCTTTCACAACACGGGCAAAAGGATTAAGGTTTTGTAATTGTGGTGAACGTGCCGCTATTTCGTCATAAGCACCACCACCTGCAGCCGAAAGCTCTTGCATCAGTTCAAACTCCGGTAATAACAAATCGAACATTTGATAGGTACTGACTTGCAAAGCACGTTTTTCTAAGAAGTGATTCAATGGTTTAGGTGTTTGATATTTTGCAACTTGTAAAATTCCTTCGTCCACTGCAAATATGGCAATACGCCCGGCTTGCTCGCTGCTGTATGTAATTTCCAGTTCTTGGCCTGGAATAACTTTTTCAGGTACATCTAGTTCCAACTCAATAGAATATTTCTTTCGAGAGATATTAAACGGCGCGATGGCATAACTTAATGGCGCAGTGAAGATTTCTTTGGAGTTTGGTGCTCTAACAAAGGCAACTTGCACATAGGCATTGGCTTGTAGGCCTTCAGGTACTTGAATACGTTGAATGCTTTGTGTGCTATCGGTTTTAAACCACTCAAAATGATGAGTATTGGTGGTTTCAATACTGATTAAGCCCGAACCGCTATACGGGGCTTTGAGTTGTAATTCAATCCACTCACCAGCTGCGTATTCCTTTTTGTCTAGAACAATATCCAATTGAGCATCTTGCTCAAGATCGGCATTTAGATTTGCGGCACCTATAACTTGATAGTTTACTTGCTGTCTTGAATCTCCATTCATATTGACTATATGTAATTCAAATTGGCCAGTATTATTAGTATCAATATTATGCGTATAACCAGCTTGAGAAATAGTTAAAGGCGCAGAGCTAACAGTATTTCTCTTTTCAATAGATTGATACTGATAAGTGCCGTTGCGTTGTTTCACTAAGGTTGAAACGTATTTTTTTTCAATAATGTCTAAGCGTAAATCACCGCATGCTTGAGCTTCAACAAAACGATTAATGCATTGAAAGCTTATTGATTGTTCTTCATCACGTTTTAGATAACTTAAGTCGCCAGAGACTTTATAACCAATTAAAAAGTCGCGTGGTGAGAATAAAGCAGTATTACGTGCCTGCACACTGCGACCACCGTTTTGTTCATAACCGCTGGTATCAAAATTCAAACGGTAGTTTCCGCCTGCAAAATCGTCTAAGTCGATGTTAAAACTTGCAGATCCAGCATTATCGGTACGTTGATTATCTAATTCGCGTTGGTAGTTATAAGAGGTATTTAGAGAATAATCATAAGGGTCAGAAAAGCGATAGTCTTTGAATGCTTTAAAGCCGAATTCTGATTGTTGTAAGCGGTATTTTGCTGTGACTTTTCTATCTTGAGCCGGAGTGCCAAAAAGGTTTTGTAAATCAATTTCAAAATTAACTTCATTCGGCTTTAACCACCCCTGAATGCTACCGTCACTGATCTTGGCATCACTGCGAGCAGATAGCACTTCTTTGTTAATTTTACTTTTAATTTTAAGCTTATCCGGTTGAAATTCTTCAACTGAAAAATTCACATTGCCTAAATGCTGATAATTAATATCTTGTTCACGATTTTCTACCAGGGTTAGATTTGCGCTGTAGTTACCTGTAGAAGAGTAATTAAAGGTTTCAAGCTCGGTTTCAAAAAAACCATCGCGTGGTAATTTATGTTTTTTCTTATACACCACAGTATTACGTGCATCCGTAATAGTTAGTTCAACTGGAAACTGCTGACTTGCACTCAAGTCAAAGTTTCGCACTATCATACCGAGTTGAACGGTTTCGCCAGGGCGGTAAATGCCTCTGTCGGTAAACACCAAGCCACGTAAGTTTTGTTCGCTATTACTATTCCAGTAAACACCGCCGGTACTAAAACGTGAGGTATTGAGTTGGCGCTGATAATTGTTTATTGGTAGGTAAGCTAGATCATTATCACGCTCAACTAAAATAGCAATGGGTTGACGTTCTTTTTTAAAGTCTTGTAAGTTTGGTATCGTGACGTGACCACGATAATCGGTCATGGCTTCAAAAACACTTAAACCATTTTTGCCCAAGACAGATACTTTGGCTTTTAACATTGGTGCGCCACTTTCAATCGACTGCACAAAAACGTCTTGTGTTTGATCGGCGTTAACTTTAGTGATGAAACCAATATCAGTAATTAAGACAATACGCTGTGTTTGTGTGCGTGAACCACCATCTAAGTTTTCACCATTGACCTGCACATGAAATAAACCAGAACGAAGCTTGCCTGTTTGTAAACGGCCGGATAAATCAATGGATGCATACGTTGCTTTGCCATTAGCTTCTAAGGCAAGTGGTAATACTTCTCTATGTACAACTGAGATATTCTCGGGTGAGACAGGGTAACTAAAATTTGGGTTTTGAAAATTTCCACCGGTTTGAGTGATGAGGTGATTAATATGATCGGTACGAACTTGACTAACCGTTACCCGTAGTTGTTCAACTCCTCGAGCTACAAAGCCGAGTTCATGATTGCCAGAGCGGTTTAAAACACTACCCACACCCATAATATCAACTTCTTTAGGATAGTTAGGGGCGGCATGTAAGGCTCTATAATCTTTTGCCGTGGTATAACCGCCGCTAGACTGTGCGCCCTCTTTAAAACGCATAAACAATTGTCTATTTTCAGGCGCTTGGAAAATAAAACTAAAAAAGCGACTGGTTTCATTTTCAATGGGAAGCAATTCAATGTTTAAACGTTCAGAAAGCTCTTCGATATTGGGAGATATTTCAGAAGGACTGCTCCACTTATCCCAAGGTCTGGCAGGATACTTCATTGGTAATAAATACACTTCTAGAGAATCCTTTAGTTCATCTAATGTGCTTGTGTCTGTAAGCTCAATAATCATTGCCTGTTGAGGATTATTATCTTCATCGCGAACAATTTGAACTTGAGTATTTTCAACTTTAAAGAAATCTGCACTATTAGGAATTTTAAATTCTTCTTTAAACGTTCCTTCGATGTCTTTTGAACCAGGTGGACGTGCTTGATAAGTCGGTGTATCCGCAAATTTCAATCCTTTATCTAGCTGCATACGAAGATAACGAGTTGCGTTAGTTATTTTAAGCGGTTTAGAATTAACGTAATAAAGACGTTTGGCGTGATCGGTTAGTTCAGAATCTTGGGTTAAGCTATATTCAAGTGGTACATACTCTCCAGAACCGTTTTCATCTTGCACAAAAAGCTTAAATTTTTCTTTTAGACTTGCATCATCAATGGGATGAGTAAAAGTAAAGGTGGAGATAAAACGTAATTCACTAGGATTATTAGGATCAGCATGTAATTTTTCACCGCTGGTTTCTCCTATCCAATTAGCGGTTTGAAAACTGAATGCTTCAGCGCTTAGTGAGACATTATCAATAAATAAAGTTTTAGCAAAAGTAACAGTGTATTCGGTATTTGCTGGCCAGTTTTTATTTGGTGTGAAATATAAAGTATTATCCGAGCTATGCCATTTCCCCTCTATAAAGGGTATCAGGTTAATTTCATTAGCTAAAGTTTGGTCGCCACTGGCCTTATTGCTTCTATCAAGACGTAGAGCATTTTTGGGGATATTAACTTCGTATTCTGAGTATTTTTCAGCACGGTCTTGTGCCTTTTTTAAGGACTCTTGGTTGACTGTAAATTTAATCGTTAAGCGACTTGGGGTAGTAGAGTTTAAACTGGGCACACTGATGCTACTAAAATCTGCATCGAAGCTAATGGCTTGTGGTCGTTCTAGATACCATGTGTAAGCAAATTTGGCAGCAAAACCCAGTAAGACAAAGCACAATAAGACCATAAAACTGCGTTTAGGCTTACGTTTTATTCCAGCTGCACTTTTTTGCATCCATGGCGCTGGTTCCCAACGAGGTGAGCCGATAATTGGATGAAAGAGTTTAGCTATACCTTGCAAAAGAGATTTGAACATGCAGATTTCCTTAAAACTATGAGAGTCTTATTTTTTATGCTAATTAGTTAATATTATTTAAATCAATTACTTATGTATTTTATACACTTTTTATTGAGTATGCCGTATTTATAGATTAACCAATAAAAGTTACCAGTGGGTGAAACTACGATGTCATTTTTATGCTGATTGTGTGAAGATGCCAAAAAACACTATTGTGACTTATCGTAATATTGATTTAGGGTATGTCTGCCTAAATGAGTTAGCCTTAGTGAAAACAAAAGCTTAAACCCTAGCTATAATAGTGAAAGACAAATATGGAGTTACTATGCGTATTTTGAAATTTAAATTGTTAATAATATCTACTCTGATTATGAGTTTATTCTCATGCGGAGCCGAAAAAACGAACGTAGACAATAAACCCAGCGAACAAATGAAACCAACTATGACAAAAGAGACCTCCGTTCCAGCATTTGACCGAATTAAACAACTTTCAACTAAAGCTCCTATTGCTGACCGTAAAGAAAGCTCAAGAACTTACCACGGTAAAGAGTTAAAAGATTCCTACTTTTGGCTCAAAGATCAAGATTATCCAAAAACGGATGATGAAGATGTTTTAAATTATTTGAAAGCTGAAAACGCTTATTACCACGAATTTAAAGATCCTAATCAGAAGTTTGTGGATAAAATTTTTGAAGAATTTAAAAGTCGTACCGATGAAACGGAAGAGTCAGTGCCTTATAGTGAAAATGGTTATGAGTACCGCTCTGCCTATAAAGAAGGTAATGAGTACCCCATTCACAGTCGTAAAAATTTAGACACAGGTAAAGAAGAAGTATTTTTAGATGAAAATGCTTTAGCTAAAGGAAACGATTACTTCGTGGTAGGAGATTTTGATATAAGTCCTGATAATCGTTATCTAGCTTATTCATTCGATACCGCAGGGGATGAGCGCTATCAAGTTAAAGTAAAAGACCTTCAAACCGGTAAATACTTAGACGATGTTTTAAATGATGTACAAGGTTCTTTACTGTTTAGTAAAGATGGAAAATCTCTAGTATATGCCTTGTTAGAAAAAGATCGTTGGCATGCAAAACATATAAAAATTCATACTATTGGACAGGCGCAAGATAAAGATGAGACCTTATACGAAGAAAAAGATGAAGGTTTCTTTATTGGTTTTGGCTTAAGCAGTGATAAAGAATATTTTATGGTTGTGTCTTCACAAGGTGAAGTACAAGAAAGCTATGTGGCTCCTGCTGATCTTTCTACTCCTTTAGTACAGTTAGTCTCAAGAGAAGCTGGCTTTACTCAAGACATTGATCACGCCCATGGTCATTTTTATATTGTGGCTAATGATACTCATAAAAATGGACGTCTAGTCAAAGTCAGTGATAAAGATCCTGCGTACAAAAACTGGGAAACCATACAAGAAGGTTCGGATGAGGTTTACTTATTAGATTTACAAACCTTTAATGATTTTATTGCTATCAAGTCCCGTGATCTTGGCTTGGATAAAATTCATATTCGTAACTATGATAACAGTCGTTCAAGTATAACTTTCCCTGAGCAAGTCTTTAGAGCCTCAATCGGTACTAACCCAGAGTTTAATCAAGATTTTATACGAGTTACTTATGAGTCGATGATTACGCCAGATACCGTTTTTGATTATTCCATTGCCGATAAAAAACTCACTACTCGCAAAGTCCAAAAAATACCAGCCGGTTACGATAAATCACAATACGTAACGGAAAGAGTCATGGCGCCTGCGCGTGATGGAGTTCTCATCCCGGTTTCTATCGTGTATAAAAAAGGCTTTAAGAAAGATGCTAGTCAACCAATGTGGTTGTACGGTTATGGAGCTTATGCTGCCACCATTTCGCCAAGTTTTTCTACCTTGCGTTTAAGCGCTCTGGATAGAGGATTTTCATATGCGGTTGCCCACGTTCGTGGTGGTTCAATGATGAGTTATCAATGGTATTTAGATGGCAAGTTAAAAAAGCGTACCAATACCTTTAATGATTTTGTGGATGTTGCAAAGCATTTAGTGAAAGAAAACTATGTAGCTGCCGGAAATATTTCAGCCTCCGGCCGCAGTGCGGGTGGCGAACTAATGGGCGCTGTAACCATTCAAGCACCTGATTTATGGCGTTCGGTAAATCTTGGTGTCCCGTTTGTGGATGTACTCAATACCATGTTAGACGCATCGCTACCATTGACGCCTCCGGAATGGAAAGAATGGGGAAACCCAATTGAAAGTGCAGAAGATTATGCCTTGATAGAAAGTTATTCACCTTATGACCAAATTGAAAAACGTGAATACCCTCCTATGTTTGTAAGTGGCGGTTTAAACGATCCTCGTGTTACTTATTGGGAGCCAGCTAAGTGGACTGCCAAGATGCGGCATATGAAAACCGATGATAATTTATTAGTTATGCGAATGAATATGGGTGCTGGTCACTTTTCAAATAGTGGTCGCTACGGGCGTTTAAAAGATTATGCTGAAGAGTATGCTTTCATGTTTTTAGCCCACGGTATTACAGAATAGGAAGAGTTAAATCGAGCAATAAAAAAGGCGCCACAGGCGCCTTTTTTATTATTAGTAGAGAAAACTAGTAATAAGGATCATACATTTTAGACGCAATAAATTCACGTAGATCCTTAGGCTTAGGTTCTTGTGCTACGCCCTGCTGATAAAATTTCTCAGCTACTTGAACGGCAATATCTAATGACACTTGACGAATATTTTTCATAGGCGGATAGAGTGTCGCGGTTTGCAAATGCTCATCACTAATCATAGAGGCTAAGGTTTTTGCAGCCGTTAAAAAGATATCATCAGTAATGACACTGGCTTTGCAAGCTATGGCGCCTAAACCTACACCTGGGAAGATGTAAGCGTTATTACCTTGTCCTGGAATAAACCATTTACCTTTCCACTCACAGGCTGGAAAAGGACTGCCACTGGCAAATAATACCTTACCATCACTCCAGGTATAAGCCTCTTCGGCGGTACATTCTGCCCGTGAGGTTGGATTTGATAAAGCAAAAATAGTCGGGCGCTCATTCAACTCGCACATTAAGTCAACGACTTCTTTGGTGAAAGTATTGGGTGTGCCCGTGGCGCCAATTAAGACATGTGGTTTGATGTCCGCAATGGCTTGCATTAAATCCATTTCAGGATGCTCATGTGCAAAAGGTAATTTGTGCGAAGCAAGATTGTCACGCGATTTGACAACTAATCCACCACGATCTAAAAACCATAAGCGTTGCATAGCATCAGACTTACTTAAGCCTTCCTCGACTAAGGCATTTGCTATTAAATCACCGATCCCAGTAGCGGCAGAGCCTGCACCAAGAAACATAATTCGTAAGTCTTTAAAATCAACACCGCTTAAACGGGTTGAGGCATACACACCTGCAAGCGTAACGGCAGCTGTACCTTGAATATCATCATTGAAACTTAATATTTGATCCCTGTAGATATCCAGGAGCTCATAAGCATTGTCGGTTTGAAAATCTTCGAATTGTACTAAGGCATTAGGGTATTTCTTTTTAACCGCAGTAATAAATTCTTGCATGAGTTCAAAATAAGCTTCTCCACTGAGACGTTTATGTGGGTAACCTAAATAGAGGCCTTCATTGAGCAATTCTTCATTATTAGTGCCAACATCAAACATGACTGGCATACAGTGTTGTGGATCAATTCCAGCACAGGCAGTGTACAGAGCAAGTTTACCAATAGGTATGCCCATGCCATTTGACCCTAAATCACCGAGTCCAAGTATGCGTGACCCATCGGTTACGACTATCACTTGAACATTTTTGTCTGGCCAGTTATCTAAAATTTTATCAATTTCACCTTTGTCATCTGGGGTGATATAAAAACCTTTTGGCATTCTGAAGATATGTGCAAATTCTTTACAGGCCTGACCTACCGTAGGGGTGTAGATGATAGGCATGATTTCATCAAAGTTTTCAGTGACTAAGCGATAAAAAAGTTTTTCTGCTCGCATTTGTAAAGCCATTAAAAAAATATACTTTTCAATGTCGGAGTCTTTACGTCGCATATTAGCCAATACACGCTTAACCTGATTGTCTTGTGTATTTACGGAATAAGGAAGCAATCCTCGTAAACCTAATTCTTCTCGTTCTGAGTGAGAAAACGCAGAGGATTTGTTTAAAACTTCATCTTTGAGTACGTCGTAACCCAATTTAGTATTGCGTGCTGTCATAATCTTTGCCGAATAGAATTAATTCTTTAAAAAACGGCTCAGAAGTGTAACAAGGATTAATTCTTTTGGGTAAAAATATCTTGGCGAGCTTTTAATCGATTTGCATAAGAACTGAAGGGTCCATTGCGTTGTATGAACGAAAAGCTAAGCAATAAGCCTATAGAACTTGCTATGCCAACCCAAAGAGGGATTAACTCAAAAGGTTGAGCGGCTAAGCCACTGTGTGTTTTGACTAAGTAGAAAGCTAAAAAGCCTGAAATAGTGAGAGAATTAATTAAACACAAAGTAAAGATAAGAAACCCGGGAGTACGCCGCCATAATGTACGCAAGCCGAGTGGTTTGCTTAAATACAAGATTACTACACTTACACAATACACAAGCGAAGGCAGGAGGAGCATTTTTTCTAATTGCAAAATAGTCGAAACTTCAGTGCTCGATGCCCCAGTAAATACCATCATGATGCTGCATAAACTTAAAAAGAGTAAGCAACTAAAACTGAAAAATATATATTTATGTAGGGTTTGCATTTAACAATACGTACTTTATATGGATGACAGAAAACTATAAAAAGGTGTTATTTGTTTGTAACGAGCTATTAAATCAAGGTGCCTGGTTGGGTTCTATTAGGCCCATTTGGAAAAGTACAAATAAAAGAAGTACAAAACAAAATGATAAGCCCACTCGCACTGCTAGTGATTTCATCATTTTTTCAGAGTCACCATTATCACCCAGCATTTGCACTAATGCAGAACCAAGACTAAAAATGATGCCGAGGAGTATAATAAACAATAATAATTTAATTCCCATACTCGCATTATACGTACAAATGATATGAACAGACTCAGTAAAAAACTGTTTGCTCGGCGTAAATTCCAAGCACAGTTATTCCCTACGCTTGCTTATATTATTTTTATGGCGCTCTTATTGTGGTTAGGCTATTGGCAGTTAGACCGTGCAGCTCAAAAAAGCGAGTTATTTGCTGCTTTCGCTTCAGGTGATACCGAAGCTATGCGCTTGGATGACGCTCTTGAAAAAGCGCAATCGCGGTATCAAAGGGTAGAAGTTAGTGGTCGATTTGTAGAAGAAAAACAATATCTGGTTGATAACATCGTATTTCAGGGCCAAGTGGGCTTGCATGTGCTCACTCCCTTTAGAACTGATACAGGAGATCTTTTATTAGTTAATCGTGGCTGGATATCGCTGGCGGCAAAGCATGGTCCGCTAACAGATCTCGAGAATTTGTTGAATTATTCAACAATTAGGCAAAGCATAACAGGTCGTTTAGATAAGATGCTGCGCCCTGGTCTCTTATTAAAGACAGAAATTCCCGACAGCGTGTACCCAAAAACCGTACAATTCCCCACGTTTGAGCAGTTATCAACTGATCTGAAGGAGCCAATTATCCATTGGCAATTACTGTTAGATGCTGAGCCTGCGAATTCAAATGTAAGTGCTTATGTACGAGAGTGGTCGCCCCATGAAATTGGGCCTGAACGACATTTGGGTTATGCGCTGCAATGGTTTGCCTTGGCATTTACATTAACAATTATTTTTCTGGTTTTGAGTTTTCGTCCAATTACACAGACAGAATCTTCATAACAAATATATTAAGTGAATTTTTAAAATAATGACTCAACAATACACACCTACACCCGCCGATCAAAAACGTGGACGACGAATGTTTTTGTTTATGTTTGTACTTTTTTTTGGCCCATTTCTAATGGCAGCCTTAGCGAAAAACTTTGGCTGGTTTACCAGTACGGATACCGTTAATTACGGCACAATTGTTTCACCAGCTAAGCAATTGCCAGAGACGACCTATACATTACAAAATAAAGACGGCAGTATCGCTCTACGAGATAAGTGGAGTTTGTTATTTATTGTGCCAACTCAATGTGACCAAGAATGCATAAAAGGCGTACGTGAATTAGAAGCCATTCATCTATTATTAAATCGTGATATTCAGCGAGTTCAGTTATTAACTATTAATAATGCAAATCTAGACTTGGGTGTTTACACCAAAGCACTGGCTCCTAGCGACGCTGTTACTGCCCTTCAGAATGAATTTACTCAAGCGCAGTTGGGTTTAAAAGGCTCCTATTTAATAGATCCAAAGGGTTTTTTGGTTTTGACCTATCCAGAAAATGCTGATGGAAAAAAAATGCAAAAAGATTTAAAACGTTTACTTAAATACTCAAGAATTGGATAGTCCATGTCTGATAATAAGACGCTTGCAGAGCAAATA
Organism: uncultured Gammaproteobacteria bacterium; assembly: GCA_938039225.1. GTDB lineage: Bacteria > Pseudomonadota > Gammaproteobacteria > Steroidobacterales > JABDMI01 > JABDMI01. The sequence goes on along the minus strand of CALHVH010000014.1, from coordinate 16,125 downwards.
ATAATTCCAAGTAAAACCAATAGTACAAGCAGCATTAACCACAGTACTAAGCCTTCAGGAAGAGATAATTCTCCTGTTTGGATGCAAAGAACAACATTATCGGCCTTGTTGTTAGCCCTAGTAGTGGTTGTTTTTGGTGCCTTTGTGCGTTTAACGGACGCAGGCTTAGGGTGTCCAGACTGGCCTGGGTGTTATGGCTTATTAGATGTACCACAAACAGCTGAAGAAATTGCCTTAGCTGAATCGACTTATGAAGTACCTGTAGAACCGCAAAAAGCTTGGAATGAAATGATTCACCGCTATCTTGCCTCTACCCTAGGTTTTTTAATTTTAGTTATTAATGTTTTTGCTTTTAGAACCAAAAAGCACCGCTTACTGTCTACGGCTTTACTGGGTATGGTCATTTTTCAAGGCATGTTAGGTATGTGGACTGTTACCTTATTGCTAAAACCGGTGATTGTCATGGGACACTTAATTGGTGGCTTAACAGTGACCTCAATGTTGTTGTGGTTGTGGTTCAAACAAAAATACCCTATTAATCGTTATGGTCTAAATCGCTTGAGTAGCTTTGCCATAATTGCGCTTTTTGTATTAATTGTACAAATTGCTTTAGGAGGTTGGACCAGTACGAATTACGCGGCCACGGCCTGTCCGGATTTTCCAACCTGCCAAAATCAAATCTGGCCGGATGGAATGGATTTTTCTGAAGGTTTTGTTATGTGGCGTGGTTTGGGCGTGAATTATGAAGGTGGCGTATTAGCTACTCCTGCTCGTATTGCCATTCATTTCACGCATCGATTATGGGCAATAACTACCGTCTTCTTCATCGTGTTGCTGGGAATATTTGCAGTTAAGCGTTCAAAGCAAATGCGCTTTGAAAATGCAGGAGGACGCTTACGTAACAGTGCTTTATTAATGAAGTTATTGCTTGTTGTGCAATTGGTGGTTGCGGTCGTTATGATTAAATCAGGTTTTAAACTAGGGATTTCCACAGCACATAATGCCTTTGCACTCTTGTTATTGTTAGCAACCGTAGCCGTGGTGTACTTCGCAAGAGAAAATGATTAAATATGTCAGATCCAAATACAACGTGGCGTAGTTACTATGAGCTTACTAAGCCACGAGTTGTGGCCTTAATTGTATTTACTGCAATTATCGGAATGTTTTTAGCAACTGACATTCATTCAAGCCCTTTTCCTCGATGGCAAGCATTAGTCTTTGGTAGCTTGGGTATTTGGTTTGCCGCAGCCTCAGCTGCTGTAGTCAATCAGGTTTTAGACCAACGTATTGATGCAGAAATGAATCGCACCATGCACCGACCATTAGTCACAAATCAGTTGAGTGATAAACGCGCCTTAGCATTTGCTGTCGTTTTAGGTGTTATTTCAATGCTGATGTTATTTTTGTTTGTAAATCCATTATCTGCAGTGTTAACGTTCTTCTCTTTATTAGGTTATGCGATTATTTATACAGCCTATTTAAAACGTGCTACACCACAAAATATTGTTATTGGTGGGGCTGCGGGCGCTGCACCTCCTTTATTAGGTTGGGTGGCGGTCACTGGGGAAGTGCATTCAGTGGCCATCATTTTATTTTTGATAATTTTCACTTGGACTCCTCCTCATTTTTGGGCCCTGGCCATTCATAGACGAGAAGAATATGCCAAAGTAAATATTCCCATGTTGCCGGTAACCCACGGTATTGAATTCACAAATTTGCATATTCTGTTTTATACAATTCTATTAATCATTGTAACCATCCTTCCGTTTTTAATAGGCTTTAGCGGATGGGTATATTTAATTGGTGCTTTAGTTTTAGGTGCACGTTATTTATATTATGCAATAGCAATTAGAGACCAAGAACGAGAGGACATTCCAATGAAATCTTTTTGGTTTTCGATTACTTACTTGATGATGATTTTTGTTTTTTTAATTGTTGACCACTACTTGCCATTAGTTAGTAAGGTCTTTGCATAGAGTTCTGTACGGCTCGACCTCAGTGCCTACCCCTATGATAAATCTTCCAACAGTTTTTTAACTCTGTCTTTAATACCGTCTCTAATAACAGCAAATTCTTGAGCATCCATATGTTTTGGATCGGGTATTTGCCAATCGATTCTTTGTTTTGCTTTTACATGCGGACAAGCATCACCGCATCCCATAGTAACAACCGCATCATATTCAAGCGCAGGGATTTCATCCAAAGACTTTGAGTCATGCGAGCTTAAGTCGTAACCAATTTCAGCCATTGAAGCGATAGCTTTGGGGTTAACAATTCCCGATGGTTTAGAGCCTGATGAATAGGCCCTAATAGACTCGTTGCCAAGCATAATCGCAAAAGCTTGCGACATTTGGCTACGACATGAATTTTCTACACAAACAAAGAGTAAGTTAATCATAGTTGTAAATTATTTTATAAGGCTAAAAAATAGATTGTATAATTATTTTGATGCAGATGAAATTGATTCGGTTGCATCTTGTAGTAATGAGTTTTGACGCTTTATCTGTTCTTGTAAATTTGAATTTAGCATTGCTGTGTCTAGTAGCTCTGATACTTTAACAAATTCAAAGCCTTGCTTACGCAGCTCGGGAATGGATTGTTTTAATAAAGCTATGGTTTCGGGAAAAGGATGTCCGATAGCAATCGCATAACCATTTGCATTAGCTGTACGTCTGATGGTATCTATTTGGGCTCGCATATGGTTTGCAGAGAGCTCTCTGTCAAGAAAGACATCACGCCTTGCTGTTGCAATATTATTCTTATCAGCAATTTGATAAGCAATACTAAATTGAGAAGTGAAACTATCAATAAAGAAAATGTCTTTGGATTTGTTTTGTATGGATTGCATTAACCACTGCATTTGATCGGGCAACTGTGTAAACAAAGATCCCATGTGATTGTTAACACCACTAACATGTGGAATGTCATCTAGTGCTTTAGACACTAATCCTTGAAACTCATCCTTCATCATTTGTATTGATAAGGTGTTGTCAGTCATTAAATGCATAGCGCTGCTAGGTTGCATTGGTAAATGCAGCATTACCTCTTGATTATTGGCATGCGCAAGCTCTGCGAGTTTTTTCCCGTGTGGCGTGAAGGGTAATACGGCGACGGCTAAGGGAATGTCTAATTCAATAACCTCTACCCCTTCGGCGTATTTATGCCCAAGATCATCAATAATTATGGCAATTTTTAACTTGTTTGAATGCTTTGTTGAGGCAGTTTGTGGTCTTTCGGCAAAAAGGGGTTTTAAAAACAGCAAACTAGAAATTAATAAAGCGATTGAAAGCGCCCAAGGAAAATTATTTTGCATCGGGTGCTTCCATAGCAATTTGATTACGCGAGGTTTTACCATTAAGGAACTGCCACCCTCTAAGCAGAGTTGGATCCTTTACCGCCATATAGTGAGGAAGTGTTTGTTGTGTGCTTGAAGATAATTCACTCATCGCAATTAACATATCACTGTCGGTGCTTTTTATGTCTGGGCGTACCCCACGCTCATTGATGGAAAGACCAGATGGAGTGTAATAACGAGAAGTAGTTAACTTTAATGCGCCATTTTGTATGGGAATAATTGTTTGCACCAAGCCTTTTCCGTAGGTATTTTTTCCTACTAAAGTCGCTCGATCTTGTTCTTTTAAAGCGGCAGCAACTATTTCGGCAGCGGAAGCAGTTGAACCATTAATTAAAACGACAATTGGTAATGTTGCAAGAATTTCACCTTTCTTAGCTCTAAATTTGAAATCTGCATCACTAGCCCGCCCAGTGGCGCTTACTATAGTGCCTTTTTCAAGAAACAGGTCTGCTACTTCTACCGCTGCCTCAACCAAGCCACCCGGATTATTACGTAAATCCAATATTAATCCATATAGCGAGCTGTCTCCACTATTCTTAATAGCCAGTAAATTTTCTTCCAAGTCTTTTGCGGTGTAATCATTAAAGTGAGTAATTCGTGCGTAAGCAATTCCAGTCTGCGTATTGTCGTTTTTCTCGGTTTGATTGGAGAGTACATCGGCATGTGGAATGAAAAGCGTTTTGATACTATCTATAGCAATTATTTCGCGTGTGAGTTGTACTTCGAAAGCATTTTCGGCACGTAATAAATTTAACGCTAAGACTGATTCCGAGGCATCGTGCATTAAGCTAATAACTTGAACATAAGAAATGGTATTTAAGTTTTGTCCATTAATTGCAACAATCTCGTCACCTAATTGTAAGCCAATCTGATCAGCGGGAGAGTCAGGTACTAAACTACTGATTAACATACGACCAGCGGATTCTTCAATCTCAATCCCTACACCTAAAAACTCTCCGTCAGTTTGTTCTACAAGCTTATTATAACTTTCTTCGTTTAAATACTTTGAGTGCGTATCTAACTCTTGAAAAATTCCTCTGAGGGCGGCTTCAGCCAGCTGTTCTGCGGGAATTTCTTGAATATAATCACTATTGATTTGTTGTAGAGCGTCTTCAATTAGACTTATAGAATTACTTAATTCGGGATTCTGGTGGGCTTGGGGTAAATCAACCACTGGGCTTGGTTGAAGCAGTAAAACCAATGCTAAACCTGCACCAAGTAGTAACCCCAAGGAAAAAGCTTGCTTACTAAAAGCTTTTTTCGATGGATTGTTTTGATGTTCGGAATTGGCTAAGAGCTCACTCATCCCTATATTTTACGGCCAAGCAAGAGGTATTGGGAAAAAATTGCTGTTAATTTAAGTTTTATTAACGGTTAAGGAAGCTTATTTGAGAACCATGGGCTTGGGTTTAATGAGGATTTTCCTCGGCGTATTTCAAAGTAAAGACCAGTGTTTTTATTACCCCCACTATCGCCTGTGGTTGCGATGATTTCACCCGCTTGAACCCAGGCTCCAACGTCTTTGTATAACATTTCTGTATTAGCATACAGGCTCAAATAGTTATCGCTGTGTTCTAAAATAGTTAACAAGCCTAAACCTGGCAACCAATCGGCATACACTATTCGGCCATAAGCTACTGCCCTCACTGGAGTATCGCGTTTGGCTTGTACAAAAAGGCCTTTCCATTTGATGTTTTGACCAGACACACGATTTTGACCATAGCGATGAAGTAATTTCCCTTTCACAGGCCATTGTAATTTTCCACGTAAAGACTTGAAGCTTAATTGTGAGTTTTTAGGGAAAGATTCTAAGGTACGCGTTAATTCAGCAAGTATTTTATTTAAGGCTTTTTCTTCAGCATTGAGTTTATTAGCCTCAGAGGTTTGCGTTTTTATATTTGCAGCTAATTGGCTAACTAGAATTTGTCGTTGTTTACGACTTTGTTCTAATAGCTTTAAATCCTTTTCGTTTTTTGTTTGTAAACCCTCAAGTTGAGCCTTCTCTTCTCTGGCGTCGTCGAGCAAGCTTACATAACCTCGCACTTGCTTAGTAATACTGCTTATTTCTCCTTCTTGTGCTTGCATGAGATGTTTGTAGTAAACCATTTGCCTACTTAATTTTGCTGGATCTTTTTCGCTTAAAAATAGTTTTAATACAGGGGTTTGTTGGTTTTGGTGTGCCGCTTTCAGCATGGCAGCAAGCTGCTTTTGTTGGGCGCCCATTTTATTTAGTGCAGCGGTTTCTTCTTCGGCTAAAGCTGAGATGCGAAAATTACTTTTTTCTATTTGCGTGATATTTTTGTCTAACTCAGAGCGAGTCTTAGCAATATCCAAATCAATGTTTTCTAATTGAGATTGCGACTCGTCTCGTAATCGCGTGTCTTTTCGAATTTGTTTTTGTAAGTTTTTAATCCGATTTTGTAACTTGCGTAAGGTTTCTTGTTGTTCTGTATAGCTTGCGGCATGCACACTTGCAGAACCAAAGGAATTAATGTTTTCCAAAGGGCTTGTACAAAATACTAATGCACTTAAAAATACAGTTTTTAAAATAACTTTAATTACAGATGCCCAACTAATTAGTCGTTAAAGGAAATCAAGTTCTTACCTGTCATTTCAGCAGGCTTTTCTAATCCCATTAAATGCAAGAGTGTTGGTGCAATATCAGAGAGTAAACCGTCATCTGCTATAGTTGCTTTGCGTCCTATATACAGTAAAGGAACTACGTTTGTGGTGTGAGCAGTATGGGCTTGGCCTGTTTCAGGGTTTTCCATCTGTTCAGCATTGCCATGATCGGCCGTAATGATTATCTCACCACCAACCTTTAGCACGGAGTTCGTCACACGCCCTATGCAAAGATCTAAGGCTTCAATGGCCTTTACCGCAGCAGGAAACTTGCCTGAATGGCCAACCATATCAGCATTGGCATAATTCACTACGATTAAGTCATATTTGCTAGACTCAATGGCATTGACAAGTTTGTCTGTTACCAGAGGAGCATTCATTTCTGGTTGTAAGTCGTAAGTAGCTACATCGGGCGAAGGCACAAGTACACGATCTTCATTTTTAAAGGGAGTTTCTTCGCCACCATTGAAGAAGAAGGTAACGTGAGCGTACTTTTCAGTCTCAGCAATACGGAGTTGGTTTAAACCAAGGTTTGAAACATATTCCCCAAGTGTATTGCTTAATGAATCAGGACCATAAGCAACAGGAGCGTCAATTTGTTTTTGATATTCAGTTAAGCACACAAACATACCGAGCTTAGGTTCAGACTGACGGGTAAAACCTGTGAATTCCTTCTCAGTAAAACAACGAGTAAGTTCGCGTGCTCTATCCGCTCTGAAATTCATAAAAATAACGCTATCGCCTGACTGAATTTTTGCTGGGTTATGTGCTTTATGAAAGATTGCAGTGGCCGAAACAAATTCATCATTTTCATCACGAGCATAGGCGGCAGCAAGTGCATTGACTGAACTGGTGCTGCGGTATTCAGCTTCGGCTTGTGTATAAAGGTCGTAGGCTTTTTGCACCCGCTCCCAACGATTATCCCTATCCATGGCAAAATAACGTCCAATTACACTGGCCACATGACCTCGACCAGCTTTATTAAATAAGGCCTCAGCTTTAAGTAAAGATTCTTTTGCACTACGTGGTGGAGTGTCACGACCATCAAGAATGGCATGTAGGTACACTTCGCCATCTGTAGTGTCCAAAGCATGTTGCAGCATGGCAAAAATATGATCTTCATGGCTGTGAACACCGCCTGGCGAGAGTAAACCAATTACATGCACAGCATGACCCTTGGCTTGGTTAAGCGCTTCATTGATGACTGGGTTTTGGGTAAAAGTACCGTCTTTTATGGCTTTTGTTACGCGGGTATAATCTTGATATACCACTCTTCCAGCCCCTAAATTTAAATGACCGACTTCAGAATTACCCATTTGACCTTCTGGTAAGCCTACTTTTTCACCGGATGTATGGATGAAATTACGTGAGCCAGATTCCCAAAGTTTATCCCAAAGGGGCGTATTTGCTGACAAAATAGCATTATTTTCAGGTTCTTCGCTATATCCCCATCCATCCATGATGGCTAGAACAATAGGTTTTTTGGTGAGTATTGGTTTTTCGGCTTGGCTCATTGTGAATCTGCTTTATGGTCTTGTTTATTAATCAATCAGTCTCAGAGATTGCTTTACTGACAAGCTCATTCAAAGCCAAGGGTGCTGGTATAATGCAGCGCTTACTTAAAGGCTCAGAATAATATGTTAGAAAAACTTCCTGAATTTATGGCGAACAATAGCATGCTGTTTGTTGCAGCAGGCGTTATCGTTGGTTTGATAATTATAAATGAATGGCGAATCCGTTCACGTGGTTTTATCAGTATTTTACCAACCGAAGTTGTACAAAAGATTAACCAAGGGGCTAAGGTTCTGGATATTCGTGCAGAATCAGTCTTTAAACAAGGTCATATTGTAGATTCGTTGCATATGCCGGCGGATAAAGTATCTCAAGTAGTCGCAAAACTAAGCGACAAAAACCAATCAATTATTGTGGCTTGTGAGACTGGATTGCGGTGTAATCGTGTTGCTAGTGTTTTGGTCAAAGATGGCTATACCCAAGTTTCGATCCTTCGCGGTGGCCTTCAGGCTTGGATTAATGACAAACTGCCCTTATCTAGTTAGTACAGTTAGAAACAGGATATAGGCATGAATACAAAACAAGTTGCGGATGTAAAGGTTTATAGTAAAGACTATTGTCCGTATTGTGTCCGAGCAAAACAGCTCTTAAAACATAAAGGCATCGAGTTTACTGAGTATCAAGTTGATAGAGATCAGGAAAAATATCGCGAGATGTTAGAAAAGTCTAATGGTGGCAGAACTGTTCCTCAGATTTTCATTGGCGATGTGCATGTGGGTGGTTGCGATGATTTATATGCATTGCATCGCCAGGACAAATTAGACGCTTTATTATTTGCTTGAATCAAAATAGTAAAGACCACAATCAATAAAAATTTAATTTAAAGAATAAGAAAGAGAATATTATGGCTGAACAAGACGATACTCCAGAAGTAATTAATCCAGAACAAGCAGTTGGTGCTGAAAATGCTCCGGAACAAGATTTCGCAATTCGTTTGATGTATTTAAAGGATAGTTCTTTTGAATCACCCAATACGCCAGCAGTTTTTCAGCAAAACATTCAGCCTAAATTTGATATCAATGTAAACAGTAATGTTCAAATGATTGAAGAGAACGTACACGAAGTCGTGCTGACTATTTCAATAACGGCTAAAGCTGATGAAAAAGTGGTATTTCTTTCTGAAGTGCAGCAAGCTGGTTTGTTTGAGTCAAAAGGTTTTAATCAACAACAATTGCATCAAATACTAGGCACATTTGCTCCAACACAACTGTTTCCTTATGCACGTGAAGCTGTGAATAGTTTAATTAATAAAGGCGGCTTCCCTGCTGTAGTTTTACAACCCATTAATTTCGATGCCTTGTATGTTCAACATGTGCAGCAGTTAGCTGCTCAACAAGCCGGTCAAAATCAGAACCCTCCAACAGGCAATGCTTAAGTAAATACATTTGAGGTCAAAGTATGGCAAAGAAAAAATCGTTTGCTGTTTTAGGTGCAGGCTCTTGGGGCACTGCTTTGGCCTTACAACTCGCACGCACAGGACATGACGTGCACCTTTGGGGTCATCTTCATTCTCAAGTAGACCCTTTAATTAAAGATAAAGAAAATAAATTTTATCTTCCTGGTTGTCCCTTGCCAGACAATATCACACCCACTACTAATCTTGAATTAGCTATCGCTAGTAATCGCGATATTCTTATTGTGGTTCCCAGCCATGTTTTACGTTTGGTCTTAGAGCAAATCAAACCACTTTTACGTGATGAACAAAAAGTTAATTGGGCCACAAAAGGCTTTGAACTGGATACTGGTTTATTACCGCATCAAGTTGTAAATGTAGTTTTAGGTAAGGCACATCAAGGAGCAGTGATATCTGGTCCAACTTTCGCTAAAGAAGTAGGTGCTGCTTTACCTTCGGCATTAACTATTGCCTCTGAAGATAAAAAATTAGCTAAGCGTTTAGCAAAACAAATGTCTAATGATCATTTCAGGGCCTACACCAGTAAAGATATAACCGGTGTAGAAGTTGGCGGAGCCGTTAAAAATGTAATTGCCATAGCCGCGGGAGGTTGCGACGGTTTAGGTTTTGGAGTGAATGCCCGAGTTGCTTTAATTACTCGTGGGCTTGCTGAAGTCATGCGTTTGGGTCAAAAACTTGGTGCCAAGTCTACAACTTTTCGAGGCTTATCAGGCATGGGCGACTTAGTATTAACCTGTTCTGATGATCAATCTCGAAATCGTCGTATGGGTTTAGCATTGGCAGCCGGTAAAGGTATACAAGCTGCACAAGACGAAATTCAACAAGTAGTTGAAGGGGTTCAAGCTGCCAAAGCAGTACATCAAATGGCAATTAAGTTAGGTATTGAAATGCCTATAGCCGAACAAGTTTACAAAGTCATTTATGAAAATCTAGCCCCTGAAGACGCTTTTGCAAATCTAATGGGCAGACAACTCGGTTCAGAATAAAATATTAATTTAGGATTAGCTATAAAGCCGCATCGTTTAGTATTTTATTAAGCACCGAGCTTGAGCCATGTTTTATTAAGTTTAAGACATCAATGAAATCTTGCTCATCTCCATGAAACGGGTCAGGCACTTCCGTTAAATTACTTGTTTCATGGTGGGACAAGAATAATGACACCTTACTTCTTTGCGATTCAGGGCAGACCTTCATCAGATTTTCATAATTTCTTTTATCCATTGCAAGAATATAGTCAAAATCCTCAAAATCTTTTTCAGAGACTTGCCGACCTCGTAAGTGATCAATATTAAATCCATGTTCAATGGCGGTTTTACGCATACGTTCATCTGGTAATTTTCCGATATGGTAATTTGCAGTTCCCGCGGAATCTACAAAGCTAATAATTGAATCTGCGTCAGGATTGCTTTTAAGAGAAGCTTCAAAAATGCCTTGTGCTATTGGAGACCTACAAATATTTCCTAAACATACGAATAATACTTTCATAATTTTTCCTAAAATTTTTTATATAAATGAACCAGCTAATCCATATTTCATGGCTTTTATTACTGCATCGGTTCGGTTCTTAGCTTCGAGTTTGTCGAATAAAGAACGTAAATGTAATTTAACCGTTGTTTCCTCAATAAAGAGTGAAGCAGCGATTTGCTTATTGGATAAGCCCTTTAATAAACCTTTCATTACTTCAATTTCACGTGAAGTTAATTTAGCCCCATTAATTGGCACAATGAGATGTTCATCTTGTTCCAAATAAAATTCAGGGACATACCGCTCTCCACTTAAGATTAAGCGAAGAATATTTGATAGTGCTTTACCTGTGGTGGTTTTAGATATAAAACCACGGATACCAAATTCATAGGCGGTTTTTATATCGGTTCGGTTTTTGCTTCCTGACATTAGGGCCACAGGCGTCTCTTTTGACTTTTTGATAATCTCGTCAAGGCTCTCAACGCCTTGCATGCCAGGCATATACAGATCCGTAAGAATTAAGTCATAATTTGTTTCTGTGTCTAATAATTCCAAGAGACTTTTAAGGTCGCTGGCTAAGTCCACTTGTGGATTATCAAAATCTCTACTCAGTAGTAAAGATATTGCATCTCTAACAAGGTCATGATCATCAGCGAGTAATATTTTCATCTTGTGGTGTCTCAGGGTTTTAGGTAATAGAGTTTAATCAATAATCGCAAGTAAATGATTTTTATCAACGGGTTTGCGTAAGAACATTCCATTGCTACTGAGTAATTCATCATGATTGATTTCAGGTGCATTGCCAGAACAAAGAATAAATAAAATATCTTCCTTTATAGTGCGTACCTTTTTAAAGACCTCAGTTCCTTTGATTGTTGGCATCATTTGGTCACAAATTATTGCTCTCCAAATATTAGGATCAGTTTTAAAGGCATCCATAGCAGAATGCGGATCTTCATAATAGATAGCAGGTATGCCACTGCGCGTTAGTGTTTCGGCTAGCATTAAGCCTACAACAGGTTCATCATCGATAACCATAATATTGCCAGTATTTGGAACTTTGATTGGTCTTTTTAATGAGCGGGTTGATGTTAAAGATTCGGCTTCTAAAGGGATGAGAATAACGCAGTGTGTCCCAATATTTTCCGATGAATAGATTTTTAACCCACCACCATGCTCGGCAATAATGCCACTTACTCCAAATAAACCTAGACCAGTACCGTTATCATTTTTCTTGGTTGAAAAGAATGGCTCGAAGAGTTGTTCCATAGTTTTGCTGTCCATGCCACAACCGTTGTCCGTAATCGTAATTCTCAAGCATGGAGTTGAAAACTGTAAAATGCCTTTTTTAATACTATGAAATTTGGATTTTGAAAATAAACGTGGCAGATACTCTTTGCTTTTATCATTAAGATCATAACTCTCAACGGTTTCCGTTGCGATATGTATACGTTTTTCTTTACGATCAAGGTTTTTATAGGCGTCTCTCGCATTGGTTAAAAGATTCATAAGCAATTGTGTCATCTGAGAGGCGTTTGCAGCGATATGCGACTCATCACTGCTAAGTTTAGCTTTGATAAATACATCATCTGTCAATGAAGGTGTGACAATATCACAGGCCTCTTTAATCAAATGGTTCATGTCCGTTGCTTTATACGGGATATCAACTTTCTTTGAAAAATTTAAAATATTTTGAATGATTTCACTACCACGTTTGGCCGATTGGGTAATACGTTGAGCATAAGTTTGTAATTCAGGGTTATCATTTAGATCATCTTCTAAGAATCCAGAATAACCAAGAATGGCAGCAATAATATTATTAAAGTCATGTGCTATGACCCCAGTCATTCGTCCAATAGCTTCTAACTTCTGAGCACTGTAAAGCTTCTTTAATAAACGAAGCTGTTCAATTTCGTAGGCTCTTTTATGAGTTATATCTTGATGAATACTGACAATATTGCCATCCGTCGTCTGATGGGCTTTTATGATTACGGTTCTACCCGATTCTAAAGTTATTTCAAAGGCGCTATCAATCACCCCTTTATTATGTTTTCCTGGGTAGGAATCATGCTGCATAATTTTTAAAAGTTCTTCAGGTATATCGTTTTGCTCAGTGTTTTTATAATAAATTTTATGTAATTGATCATTAGCAGTTTTAATATTAAGTTCAAGATCATGTAATAAAAAACCATCTGACATACTTAACACAGCATTATGAAGAGGCGTCTCTTTCTTTTTAAACAATGATGGATTCAATCTGAATTGCTCAATATGCAATTCTAAGGTTTGTCGTTGTTTACGTTCGTTTTCTAGCTCTCTGAGCAAATCAGTCTCTGTGTTGTTCATCGTTATTACCTAATTTCTTGATGTGGTCATCATAACAACTAATCTCTGCATTACATCTGACACTTTAGTTACACAATATAACCGATTGTATAGGTCAACTATCGTTTGACTATGCAAATATTTGTAATTTGTACTAATAAAAATAATATCTTTAAAATCAGGAAGTTACGCGTGATCACAGGATAGAAATTATGACCTAAAGGTGTATAGGTTTGCAGGAGTTGACTCTCTATAGTGTAGCTACGTAAACAAAGAGGTACTCATCATGCGAACTTATAAAATACTGATTGTTGAGAATGATCCTGATTTCTCATTTATTTTACAAAAATGGATTTCTCAGCCTAGCTATGAAGCCACAGTGGTTAATAGTGCTGAAGAAGCAAAAACATTGATGGAGAATTCGGATTGGGATTTGATTATTTCAGATGTAAATTTACCTAAAGGCAATGGAATAGAATTATTAAGCAAGATTAAAATTCAAAACCCAGAATGCCCAGTCATTTTAATGACAGGATATGCAACTTTAGAAATGGCCGTACAGGCAATAGATGAAAATGCTGAAGTTTTTCTCATTAAGCCATTTAGTAAAGAAACCATTCTTAGTAAAGTCAATAAAGCGCTAAGTAATCAAACTAAAAAAAGTAGACGAAAAATTTTAGCCATCGGTGCACATCCTGATGATGTTGAGATTGGTTGCGGAGGTATTCTATTAAAGCATGCCAAAGTAGGTGACGAAATACATATCTTAACCATGTCTTATGGCAGTAAAGGCGGCGATAGTATTATTCGCTATAACGAAGCTAAAAAATCAGCCTCAGCATTAGGTGCAACTTTACATGTCGCTAATTTACCAGATACAGCGATACCGGAAGGCTCAGTCAGTATCAAAAAAATTGAAGACTTAGTAAAGAGTATTAAGCCAGATATTGTATATACCCACTCTTTAAATGATGCACATCAAGATCACAGAAATGTACACAGGGCTAGTCTGGTTGCATGCCGAGGCGTAGCTCAACTTGAGTGTTATCAAAGCCCCTCTTCAACCACAAATTTTCAACCAACACGATTTGTTGATGTGAGTGAGCAGCTTCCTGAGAAAGTTGAGTTGATTAAATATTATCGTTCCCAAAAAGAAAAATGCGCCTACCTCAAAGACAGTGTAATTGAGTCAACGGCCCGTTACTGGGGCCGGTTTGCAAACTATAAGTTAGTAGAGCCATTAGAAGTCATAAAAAGTATTTAAATCATTTAGCCAAGGAAAAACCAATGAAAAAAGTATTAATTACTGGAGCTGGTGGAGCAGCAGCAATTTCAGTTTATAAATCGTTACGTGAGTCTCATGTTGAGATATACATGGCCGATATGTGTGATAAGGCACCAGGCCTGTATTTAGTTGAACAGGAATGTAGAGTTTTATTACCCAAAGCAAAAGATGAAAATTTTGTAGAAAAGCTTATTTTAATCTGTCAGTCATTAAACATTGATGTGTTATACCCAACTGTTGATGACGAGTTATTGCCCATAGCTAACAATAGTGAAGCTTTCAAAAATGAGGGCATTTATGTGGCGATTAGTTCACAAAGCAGTCTAGAAAAATGCTTGGATAAGTATGAACTTATGCAGACCTGTAAGGACCATATTCCGTTGGGACAGTTTGCAATTTTTGATGATAATTTTACGGCAAGTAACTGGACTTACCCATTGATACTAAAGCCTCGCTCTGGAGCAGGTTCTCGAGGTATTGTTTTAGTTAATAATAAAGAACAGATCGATAAGCTTCCAAGAGATCCCCTTATGTTGGTTCAGGAATACTTACCAGGAACGGAATATTCTGTAGATATTTATATTAATCAAAATGGTCAGTGCATGTCAGCAGTACCACGCGAGCGTATTAAAGTTGATTCTGGGATTGCCATTGTTTCTAAAACTTCAATAGATTCTGAGCTAAGTAACTTAGCAAAGCAAGCCGCTCTTGCAACCGGATTAACCGGTGTGGCCAATATTCAGTTTCGCAGAGATGCATTAGGTGTAGCAAAATTATTAGAAATTAATCCTCGTTTTTCAGGGACTATGCCATTAACCATTGCTGCGGGTGCAGATATGCCAAAAATGGTTTTGAAAGAAGCCGCTCAAGAAAGCCTTGAAACAATTGAACATACAGAACTGGCAGTTATTCGCTATTTGGAAGAAAAATTCATTTCAATAGACGAGCTTAGGTAAAAGTATGTCACTAGACATCAGCATTGTATATTACGTATTAACAGCCTTTGTATTAATGGGTGTTTTGCCTTTGCTAGCATCGTTTTTTCAATTCAGTTTAATTGGAATTCATGCAAAGAAGAATCATCTAAAACAGTGTGAGCCTTTCTATCCTAAGGTAGCCATAATTGTACCTGCCTGGAATGAAGCTGGCGTTATAGGAAATACTGTTGATAAGTTAATGGGCATGGAGTATCCACGCTCGCAATTACGTGTTTATGTAGTTGATGATGCTAGTACAGACGATACTCCAATAATCATGCAAGCAAAAGCAAAGCAATATCAAGGGAGTGTCTTTCATTTACGTAGAGAGAATGGTGGTCAAGGTAAGGCTCATACACTGAATCATGGAATTGAAATTATTCTTAGTCAAGATTGGGCAGAAGCCTTTTTAATCATTGATGCGGATGTTCTTTTTGAAGTCTCTGCGCTTAGGCGTATGACACGACATTTAGTGGATAAAAATGTTGGTTCAGTGACTGCCTATATAAAAGAAGGAAGTGACCCTGGGAACTTAATTAATCGTTTTATTGCGTTTGAATACATCACCGCTCAAGCTGCATCACGCCGAGCACAAAATGTATTAGGGTTTATGGCCTGTTTAGCGGGTGGAGCTCAGTTACATACCAGAGAAAATCTTCTCGCCATTGGGGGTCAGATTGATACCAGTTCTCTGGCTGAAGACACCTTTACCACTTTTAAAACGCAACTTAATTCACGTCAGGCCATATTTGATGGAAACGCAGTGGTTTGGGCTGAAGAGCCAGACAATATTGATGGAGTTTGGAAACAACGACTTCGTTGGGCAAGAGGTAATTTGCAAGTTACTAAAGCATTTAAAAAAATTTGGCTGAGTACAGCGCTGCATCATCGTTTAGGCAGTAAAACCTTTAGCGTGCTGTGGTTCACAATAATGTTCATGCCATTTTTTATGATTCTGTCTTCTATTGGTTTAGTCAGCTTGTATTTTATTGACTTTGCCTATTCATGGCACTTGTTCAAACTGCTTTGGATAATAAACGTAATCGTTTATTTGTATGTGACCTTATTTTCATTCCTGATTGATACACAGGCAGGAAAGCAAGCGTGGTTT